>JACRAA010000430.1 GCA_016213595.1 Actinomycetota bacterium
ACGAGGACTTCGACATGGGGACGGCCCGGGAGCAGGCCCACTACGACAGCCGCCACCACGACCCCGACCCGTCGGGCTCGCTGAACGGGGATCCCGAGGTGGTCGACGGCTCCTGACGGTTCTCCTCGTACCGGCTGGGTAACTGTTGTGCATGGACTTCGAGAACCGAACTGCCCTCGTCACCGGCGCCGGATCCGGCATCGGCCGGTCGGCCGCCCTGGCCCTCGCCCGTAAGGGTGCCTCCGTCGCGGTCGTCGGCCACAGCGCCGACAGCGCCCAGCAGACGGTCGACGAGATCGTCGGAGCCGGTGGCACGGCCGAGCCGTACGTGGCGGAGCTCAGCGACCCCCAGTCGGTGCAGGACCTGTACAAGGCGGTGTCGGAGCGGTTCACGCAGCTTGACGTGGTCGTCGCGAACGCCGGGATCAACGGTGTCTGGGCCCCGATCGACGACCTCACTCCGGAGGAGTGGAGCCGGACGATCTCGGTGAACCTGACCGGGACCTTCCTCACGGTCAAGTACGCGCTGCCGCTGCTGCGTGCAGCCGGCGGCGGGTCCATCATCGTCACCGCCTCCGTCAACGGCACCCGGATCTTCAGCAACTCCGGCGCGTCGGCGTACAGCTCGAGCAAGGCCGGCCAGGTCGCATTCACCAAGATGGCCGCGGTCGAGCTCGCCAAGGACCGCATCCGGGTCAACGTCATCTGTCCGGGCAGCATCAGGACAGACATCGGCGAGAACACGGAGCAGCGGGGCACCGAGGGGCTGCGGCTCCCTGTCGAGTACCCCAAGGGCCAGATCCCGTTGACGGGTGAGGAGCCCGGATCGCCGGACCAGGTGGCCGACCTCATCTGCTTCCTGGGCTCGGACGGCTCGTCCCACATCACGGGGACCGAGGTCTGGATCGACGGCGCCCAGTCGCTGCTCGTCGGCTGAGGAGCGCTGACCCCATGCAGGCCTACCCGTCCACCGCCGGGAACGACGAGCGCAACGAGTCTCCCGCGCAGCGGCTGGACCGCAACTGGTCGGAGCTGCTGCAGGGGCTGCGCGTCGGCCAGACGGGTGTCCAGATCCTCTCCGGCTTCCTGCTGACGCTGCCGTTCCAGGCCCGGTTCAGCCAGCTCGAGTCACCTCTGCGGGGCTTCTTCCTGGCGGCTATGGTGCTCGGGACGCTGTCGGCGGCGCTCATCGTCGCGCCGGCCATGGCGCACCGGCTCCTGTTCCGGCAGCACGCCAAGGACGTGCTCGTACAGCTCGGCAACGTGCTCGCGATCGTGGGCCTGCTGTGCCTCTCCCTCACGGTCTCGCTGTCCCTGGTCGTGACGATCGGCTTCGTCGCCGGTGTCACAGCGGGCTTCATCGCCGGAGCGGTGTGCCTCGTCGTGGTGCTGGGGGTCTGGGTCGTTCTCCCGCTCGCGCTCCTGCGCCATCACAGGCGGAGATGAGGCCGTCAAGCGGGTCGTCGAGCGGGGTTTGGCGGGTACGGCGACGGGTACAGCCTCACGGGACCGCACAACGTCAGCCGTGAGGAGCAGCCATGAGCAGTGACAGCGTCGGCCCGGAGCCGACCAACGACAACCTCCAGCCCGGGCCCACCGACCCGGCCCTGTACCCGTCGGGCACTCCTGAGCCGGACGAGCAGAGCACGGAGCGCCGGGACCTGACCGACGAGCGGGACGAGGAGGCTCTCCACGACGCCAGGGTCAGGATGGACGAGGTCAAGACCGAGGCCGTGGTGAACCACTACCGCGTCTGAGCGGGTTTGGAGTCGTGCGCGCCGGGTACTGGATGGCCGTCAACGAAGAGGAGGACGGGCATGGCCGATTCCGAACGCTGCCCCGTTTGCGGCATGCAGGTGGACCCCGATTCGTCGCCGTCGGAGTCGTACGGCGGCAAGACATACCACTTCTGCTCGAACGACTGCCTTCGGGCCTTCCAGCAGGAGCCGCAGAGCTACCTGTCCGAGAGCGAGTAGCACTGCATCTGCACACAACCGCCGGGTCCGAGAGGGCCCGGCGGCTGCATGTCCGGCCCGGACTCTCATGAGAGTCGTCTCATCGGCTGCTTGGCGTTCCACCCCCCTGGTTAGCGTGCTCCTCGAGGGGCGGGTCGCGCCGTTCCTCTGGGGGGATAGGAATGGGGCTCTGCTCCCATGTCCCGTCGCAGGCCGGTGGTGAGAGCCATCGGTCGGCCGCTTCGCTGGTGCTGGAGAGGTTGTCAGCCCAGGTCGGCGGCGGTCACCTGCATGACGGGTTCGAACGGCAGGGGTGGTCGCCTCGGCGACCGGGGTCGAACTCCGACCGAACGAGGTCGGGAGTCTTCTCGCACACCGCGGATGGTGGTGGAGCGGACGGCTCCCGACTTCGTGTTTCTCTACCTGCTCAGGGCGGGGGCCGCGTCTGTCGGTCCGCTCGCATAGTCTGTGCGGCGTGGACGACGAGTACGACGAGCTCGACTTCTCCGACCTCGACCTCTCCGACCAGGACGGTCCGGGCCTCTTCGACGCGCCCGCCGACGACCCCACTGACTCCGGCGACGACCTCGACGTACCCTCCGCTGAGCCGGCCGAGCCCGTAGGCATCACTGAACCCACCGCCGACCCCTCTCCAGCTGGGACCAGTGACCCGAAGGGGTCGGCTCCCGACCTCCCGGCCCCGACCGAGGTCCCGGGCCCGACGAAGGTCCCGGCCCCGACGAAGGTCGCGGCCCGGACGGAGATCCCGGCGGTTCCCGAGCCGCCCCTGGCGCTCTACCGGAGGTACCGTCCCGACACGTTCACGGACGTGATCGGTCAGGAGCACGTCACAGAGCCGCTGAAGCGGGCGCTGGAGAACAACCGCGTCAACCACGCGTACCTCTTCTCAGGCCCCCGGGGCTGCGGCAAGACCACGAGCGCGCGCATCCTGGCGCGGGCGCTCAACTGCGAGAAGGGCCCGACCTCGGAGCCGTGCGGCGAGTGCCGCTCGTGCCGTGACCTGGCCCGTGGCGGTCCCGGCAGCATCGACGTGATCGAGATCGACGCGGCGTCCCACGGTGGCGTCGACGACGCCCGTGACCTGCGCGAGCGGGCGTTCTTCGCTCCGGTGCAGAGCCGCTACAAGATCTACATCGTCGACGAGGCCCACATGGTGACGACCGCGGGCTTCAACGCGCTCCTCAAGCTCGTCGAGGAGCCGCCGCCCCACGTGAAGTTCATCTTCGCGACCACCGAGCCGGAGAAGGTCATCGGCACGATCCGGAGCCGTACCCACCACTACCCGTTCCGGCTCGTCCCGCCGCGAGTGCTGGGCGACTACCTGCGGCGACTGTGCGACGCGGAGGGCGTCGCGATCGAGTCGTCGGTCCTGCCGCTGGTCGTCCGAGCCGGCGCAGGATCCGTACGAGACTCGCTCTCGGTGCTCGACCAGCTCCTCGGCGGAGCGGGGCCCGCAGGGGTCACGTACGACCAGTCCGTCGCCCTGCTCGGCTTCACGCCCGACGCGCTCCTCGACGAGATCGTGGACGCCTTCGCTGCCGGTGACGGCGCAGGCGTCTTCGCCACTATCGACAAGGTCATCGAGGTGGGACAGGACCCGCGGCGCTTCGCCGAGGACCTGCTGCGGCGCCTGCGCGACCTCGTGGTGGTGGCCTCGGTGCCCGACGCGGCGTCGTCGGGCCTCATCGACGTCGCAGCCGACCAGGCCGAACGCCTCGCCGTACAGGCCGCGGGGATCGGCGCGGGCGAGCTGACGCGCGCGGCTGAGGTCATCGCCGAGGGCCTCGTCGCGATGCGCGGGACGACCGCGCCGCGGCTCCATCTCGAGCTCATGTGCGCGCGGGTGCTGCTGCCGGGGGCTGACGTCGACGGGCGGGGGATCCACGCCCGCCTCGACCGTCTCGAGCGCCGCCTCGGCATGCCCGACAGCGGCCCGGGGACCGTGACGGAGGCGGCCACGGGTGCGTGGGGCATCGCCGAGCGCTCTCCCGCCGGCACTGCCCGTACGCATCCGGCCGGTGGGCAGGCGGCCCACAGCGCTCCCGACCAGAGGCCGGGCACCGCTCCCGGCCAGAGGACGGGCAGCGCCGCTCCCGAACACCCCGCCGCGGGCGCGCGCCGCCCCGAGGAGGTACGGAAGGGACGACGCTCGTACGACGAGCCGCCCCCGGAGGACGAATGGACGCCGCCCGCCGACCGAGACCAGGCGGCCGAGGCAGGACGAGGGCAGGCGCCGCCACGGCTGCGGGTCGTGCGGGACGAGCCCACGGCGACAGTGCCCGCTGCTGAGTCGGTCGCGCCGGCGCCACCCCGGACCGCACCCGCGGCTCGCCCGTCAGCCGTTTCCTCGGCTGTGCCGCCCGCCGAGGCGCGCCCCGCGCCCACCTCGGACGTGCCGGCGAGTGCGGGGGAGCAGGCGGTCCCCGTCGCCGGGAAGCAGGCGCCCGCGGCCGCAGACGTACGCAGGTTGTGGCCCGAGGTGCTCGAAGAGGTGAAGCGGCGACGCCGCTTCACGTGGATGACCATCTCGCAGCACGCCCAGGTCACGGGCGTTGCCGGCGGAGCTCTCGTCCTGACGTTCGCGAACCCCGGTGCTCGCGACAGCTTCCTCCGGGGAGGCAGCGACGACGTGCTGCGCGACGCGCTGGTGGAGGTGATGGGCGCTGACCTCACGATCTCGGCCGTGCTCGAGGGAGAGGGCCGCCCGGCTCACGCCCCGCCCGCCGCTGCGACAGCCCCGGACAAGGCCCAGTCCCCTGACTCGCCCGACGATCCCGACTCGACGGAGCCCGTGAGGACCGGGGACGAGTGGCGCGCGGAACCTGAGACTCCAGCGTCCTCCGCCCGCAGCGACCTGCTCGCCCGCGCCCGGGCCGAGGCCACCGCCCCTGCGGACCCCGCTGCCGAGCTCGGCGAGCGCGACGACCCCGATGTGCACGACACCGATGCCGAGAGCCTGCTGCGCGAGATGCTGCATGCTGAGGTCATCGACGACGAGTGAAAGGACGGAAGTGGAGAACTTCAACCTCAACGACCTGATGGCGCAGGCGGCGGCGATGCAGTCGCAGCTGCAGAGCGCCCAGGACAAGCTGGCGGCGACCGAGCTGACCGGCACCGCCGGCGGTGGCCTCGTCACGGCGACGATCAAGGGCACCGGTGAGCTCGTCGGGCTCTCCATCAAGCCCGAGGCCTGCGACCCCGAGGACACGGAGACGCTCGCCGACCTCATCATCGCGGCGGTACGGGATGCGAACGGCAAGGCTGCCGACGTGCAGCAGGCGTTCATGCCGCAGATGCCCGACCTGGGCTTCTGAGCGGGACCTGAGGTGTACGAAGGACCTGTACAGGACCTCATCGACGAGCTGGCGACCCTCCCTGGCATCGGCCCGAAGGGTGCCCAGCGGATCGCGTTCTGGCTGCTGGACCAGCCGGAGGAGGATGTCACGCGCCTCGCTGAGACGATCTCGCGCGCCAAGGCGCAGGTGAAGTTCTGCCAGGTGTGCTTCAACATCGCCTCGGACGACCTGTGCCGCGTCTGCCGAGACCCCCGTCGGGACCAGACGAGCATCTGTGTCGTCGAGGAGTCGAAGGATGTCGTCGCGATCGAGCGGACGAGGGAGTTCCGCGGCCGCTACCACGTGCTGGGCGGGTCGATCAGCCCGATCGACAACCGGGGCCCGGGCGACCTGCGCATCCGAGAGCTCGTCCAGCGCCTGGCCGACGGCACGGTCACCGAGGTGATCATCGCCACCGACCCCAACCTCGAAGGTGAGGCGACGGCGACGTACCTCTCGCGCCTCCTCCTCCCGATGGGCGTGTCCGTGACGCGGCTGGCGTCGGGCCTGCCGGTCGGGGGCGACCTGGAGTACGCCGACGAGATCACCCTCGGCCGCGCGTTCGAGGGCCGCCGCCAGGTCCAGGTCTGACCGGACGACCTACACTCGACCCATCCCCTCGGGTCTCAGGAAGGGGCCTTCGGGAACGGTACGGAAACGTTCTCAGCCGCTCCGTACCGGCTCTCATGGACACTTTCTGCAACTCGACTGGAAACCTTTACATCCCGTACGGTCCCCGTCTAGCGTCGTTCGTACCCGAGCGACGTGGGTGTCGCCCAGGGAACCCACACCGACCTCGAGGAGTCTTCCGCGATGACCGATCTGCCCCCCGCGGCCTACCGCCAGTCGTTCGTACAGCACGAGGGTGCCGAGTACTGGCTCGAGAAGGTCGGTACCGGTCGCCAGCTGGTGGTGAAGGCCTCGGACTCGAGCGCGTACGCCGGACTCGACGGAGCAGCGGACGGTGACACCTTCCGCGCCGACGCGACGGACGCCAACGCGCTCGAGCTCCGCAACCGGCTCCCGTGGCTGAAGCCGCAGCTGTTCGGGCTGGCCACCTCCGCCGGCACCGGTGACCGGCTCGGCATCTGCACCCCCGGCCACGTGCGGGCGTTCAAGGCAGCCGGTCAAGGGATCCGGCCCGTCTTCGCCCAGCAGTCCATTCGCGAGATGGGACGCTGCCACCGCGAGCCGCGCAACGTGCTCGACGACGCGACCTGGGGCGCTTTCCAGGAGGGCTGGACGGCCGGCGTGGGTGCCGACGCCGACCACCTGCACACCACCGAGGACATCGACCGCTGCGCCCAGGCAGGCTTCGTCTTCTACACGCTGGACCCGAACGAGTACGTCGACCCCGAGGCCGAGGGCGCTGACGAGGCCACGATCCGCTCCAAGGCCGAAGCGCTGGACTGGGCATCGCTCGACTCCAGCCAGAAGCAGTTCCTCTCCACGTACGTGGGGCACCGCATCGACCTGGAGCACGAGTCCATCACCCTGGACGAGCAGTCGGTCCTCCGGGCGATGGCCAAGTACGGCCCGTCCCTCGCGAACGCGATGGACCTGTACCGCCACCTGCAGAGCTTGGGCATCCCCCACGAGGTGGAGTTCGCCGTCGACGAGACCGACTACCCGACCAAGCCGGCGGAGCACGTCGTCGTCGTCTCCGAGCTGAAGCGGCTCGGCATGGAGTTCGTGAGCTTCGCCCCCCGGTTCGTCGGCGGGTTCGAGAAGGGTGTCGAGTACATCGGCGACCTGGCCGAGCTGAAGCGCGACTTCGAGATCCACGCCGAGATCGCCAAGGCCCTCGGCCCGTACAAGCTGAGCCTGCACTCGGGCTCGGACAAGTACTCGACCTACCCCCTGTTCGCCGAGGCAACGGGCGGCCTGGCCCACCTCAAGACCGCCGGTACGAGCTGGGCGGAGGCACTGCGCGTCATCGCCCGCCACGACGGCGACCTCATGCGCGAGATCACGGCGCTGGCGCTCGAGAGCTTCGAGCAGAACCGCAAGAGCTACCACCTGTCCTGCGACCCGGCCAGGGTGCCCTCGAACCCCACGGACGCACAGCTGACGACCCTGCTGGACGTCGTCGACAGCCGCCAGGTGCTGCACGTCGGCTACGGCGCCATCCTCGAGGCGTACGGCCCGCGCATGTTCGAGGTGTGGCAGAACAACGACGAGGAGCTGTACGGGATCATCGAGGAGCACTTCGTCAAGCACCTCGCCCCGTTCGCGCACTGAGCGGCTCACATCGCCTCACCGTGCACCGCGTCGGTGCACGGTGAAGGTCGTCACGGCGAAGTCACAGACGGTTCACAGCCCCCCGGTATGGAGCGCCCAGGGAGCGGCGCGCACACTTGAGGTGCGGCCCTTTCAGAAGGGTCCACTGATCTGAAAACAAGCGCCGTCCTCGGGTTCATCTCATCGGCGGCATCATCAAAGGGGACTCATGCGTCACTACATGCCGGGCCATAATGTCGGCCTCCTGCCCTATCTCATCCAGGGCGTCTTCTCTCTCATCTTCCTGGCGCTGGTCGTCACGCTCGTCATCGTCCTCGCCCGGAAGCTCCGCAAGGGCCAGCTCCACGTGCCGACGTTCGTCGGCATGGCTCCCAACCCCGAGTCGGACCCCTACCTCAGCGCGCTGAAGCTCCTCAACGAGCGGCTCGCAAACGGCGACATCGACGTCGACGAGTACTACGCCCGGCGTACGGCGTTGAAGGGCCCTGACCCGACCGTCCAAGCCTGACCTGACTGCACCCCGCCTGCATCGGCCACGGGATCCCTACGGACCCGTGGCCGTGCTGCGCCTGAACCGCAATCGAGGTTCATGAGACTCGTCCCACGCTTCAGACTGTCGGTCGGCTCCGGCGGCAGACTGCGCCTGCGTGGTCTGTGCCGGAGGAGGTGGCCAGTGGCAGAGGAGCCGGTGTGGATCCGGTCGGAGACGTCAGCCGTGGCCATCTGGGCGACCGGGTCGGCGCGTCCGGCGAGCAGGGCCGCCATCATCGTCCGAGCGGGCCTGGCCGACGAGACGCCTGAGACACGCGGGTGGCTCTCGGTGGCGAGGGACCTCGCTCTGGGCGTCGCCCCGCCGCAGGGCATCGCCGTCGCCGGAGCTGTGCGGGGGCTCCACACGACTGTCGTCGTCGACGCCGCGCCGGACCTGCTCGCCGAGGGGGTCCGCTGGGTGCTCGGGCGGTTCGCCAAGCCCGACCTCGACCATCTCGCCGAGGTGGTCGCGACCCGGACAGCGTTCACCCCCACCCCCAACATCTTCGGCCAGCTCCTGCGCCGTGAGCTCGGTGCGCAGGGGTACGGGCTCGCCGGCTTCCCCGAGTACGGGATCGGCCGTCTCGACACCCCCACGATGCGGTGGTTCACGTCCGTCGTCGTGACCGCCGAGAACATCGCCATCTGCTTCGACGGCGTACCGCCTGAGGGGCTCGACCTCGTGGTGGGCTCCGATGAGCGCTGGGCGCCACCGGACTGGGCCGGGCAGAGCCGGCCCCGGCCCGCGGTCACCCAGGTGACCGGCACGGATGTGGGGCTGCTCGGGGTGGTGACGGAGGACCACATCGCGTCGGTCCTCGGCCGGGTGGTCGCGGAACGGACGACGAGACG
>JACRAA010000432.1 GCA_016213595.1 Actinomycetota bacterium
ATCGTGAGGACGAGATCCGTGGCGGTGGTGCCCTCCGGGGCGCTGCCCGTGAGCTTGAAGCCGACGACGCGCGGGATGAGCATCGAGATGGGCTGGCCGAGCATGGCCGCCTCCGCCTCGATGCCGCCGACGCCCCAGCCGACGACGCCCAGGCCGTTGACCATCGTCGTGTGCGAGTCGGTGCCGACGCACGTGTCCGGGTAGGCCTGCAGGACCCCGTCGACGACGCGCGGGAAGATGACGCGAGCCAGGTGCTCGATGTTGACCTGGTGGACGATGCCGGTGCCCGGCGGCACGACCTTGAAGTCGTCGAACGCCGTCTGGCCCCAGCGGAGGAACTGGTACCGCTCGACGTTGCGCTGGTACTCCAGCTCGACGTTGCGGCGGAACGCATCGCTCGTGCCGAAGACGTCGGCGATCACGGAGTGGTCGATGACGAGCTCGGCAGGCGAGAGCGGGTTGACCTTCGCGGGGTCGCCGCCGAGCTCGGCGACCGCTTCGCGCATGGTCGCGAGGTCCACGACGCACGGCACGCCCGTGAAGTCCTGCATGATCACGCGGCCGGGCGTGAACTGGATCTCCTTGTCGGGCTCGGCCGTGGGGTCCCACGAGGCGAGCGCCTCGATGTCGGCCTTGGTGATGTTGGCCCCGTCCTCGGTGCGAAGAAGGTTCTCGAGGAGGACCTTGAGGCTGTACGGGAGCCTCGCCTGCCCCTCGACCGCGTCGAGGCGGAAGATCTCGTAGTCAGTGCCGTCGACGGTCAGGGTCGACTTGGCTCCGAAGCTGTTGACACTCATGAATGCTCCTCCGGCGATGAGGGCGGGACCGGTGATCCCAAATATCTTGACGTCAAGATACCACGGCGATCCAGATCGGGCCACGACTGCACCCCCATCCTGCCAAAGCGGGCCGCCCGAATGGCTCAGGAAACGGGTCGCGGGGTCAGGCCGCGAGGATCGCGACGCACTCCACGTGATGGGTCATCGGGAAGATGTCGAACGCCCGCAGCGAATGCACCTCGTAGCCCGACGCCGCGAAGGTCGCCACGTCGCGTCCGAGGGAGGCCGGGTCGCACGCCACGTACGCGACGCGCCGGGGTCGGCGGCGCACCACCTGCTCGACGACCGCCCGGCCCACGCCGGTACGAGGTGGGTCGCACACGACGAGGTCCACCGTGGCGGGCCAGCGCCGGACGACCTGCTCCACACGGCCCGCCTCGAACCGCGCCTCGGGGACGTTGCGGCTCGCCTCCCGGACCGCGCGGCGCGACAGCTCGACGCCACGTACCGACACCCCGGCGTCGACGAGCGCGCCCGCGAACAGGCCCACCCCGCAGTACAGGTCCCAGGCCGCCTCACCGCGCCGCGGCTCGAGCCCCGCCAGCACAGCGTCGACCAGGGCGTCGGCAGCCCCCTCGTGCACCTGCCAGAAGCCGTCGGCCGACACCCTCCAGGCCCGTCCTGCCGCATGCTCCGTCACCGTCCGACCGCCCGCTGCGAGCTGGCCGTCGACGATGACCGACACCTCGTCCCCCCGTCCGGCGACGACGACCTCGCTCCCCGGCACGAGGTCCCCCGCCGGTACGGGCTGGTCGGGATGAGCGAGCAGGCACCCCTGCGTCGGGAGCGCGACGACGGTGTGCGAGCGGTGCGCGCGCAGCCCCAGAACGCCGTCCGGCGTGACCTGGTACCGCATCCGCGTCCGCCAGCCCAGCCCGGAGGCGGGCGGCAGCTGCTCCACCTCGCCGGTCCACTCGTAGCCCCCCAGTCGCCGGAGCTGCTCGGCGACGACCTGGCGCTTCAGCTCGCGCTGGGTGGAAGGGTCCGCGTGCTGGAGGTCGCACCCACCGCAGCCACCGGGCCCGGCCACCGGGCACGGCGCGTCGACCCGGCCCGGCGCCGCCTCGAGCACCCGGACGGCATCGCCGCGCGCGTACCGGTCGTGCGTGTCCTCGGTGATGACGACCTCGACGACCTCACCCGGCAGCGCGTGCCGTACGAAGACAACCTTCCCGTCCACGCGCGCCACGCAGTGGCCTCCGTGCGCGGGCGGGCCGACGGTCAGGGGGCCGACGAGGGTCCCGGTCGCCCACGTCACCTCAGGCGCCGTTCTCGGCGCGGTCCATCTCGGCCCGAGTGAGACCGGTGCCGATGCGCCGCCACGCCAGCGGGTCCTCACGCTGCAGCCTGTCGACGGCTGCTTGGGACGAGTGCAGCTGGTACGGCACGGAGATGACCATGATCCCGGGCGTGAAGTGGAGCCGGGTCCGTACGACGAGAGCCGTCTGGTTGTGGAGGATCTGCTCCCACCAGTGGCCGACGACGTACTCCGGCACGAACACGCACACGACGTCGCGGGGGTTCGCCGACCGTACGGACTTCACGTAGCTCACGAAGGGGTTGGTCACCTCGCGGAACGGGGACGCGAGGACCTTCAGCGGCACCGGGTAGTCCTGTGCCTCCCACTCGGTGATGACGCGCTGGACCTCCGCGGGGTCCACGGAGACGATGACCGCCTCGAGCGTCGTGGGCCGCATGGCGCGGGCGAAGGCGACGGCACGGGCGGTCGGCTTGTTCACGTCGCTGACAAGGATGAGGGCGCGCACCCGGCTCGGCAGTGCCGAGTCGCTGCTGTCCTCGAGCTCGACCTCGCGGGCGACGTTGATGTAGTGACGCTTGACAGCCCTCATCGCGAAGAACACCGCCACCATCGCGAAGATCGCAAGGTAGGCGCCGTGCGTGAACTTCGAGACGAGCACGATGATGAGCACCACGCCGGTGAACGTCAGGCCGATGGCGTTGATGACGCGGCTGCGCTTCATCTGGCGCCGGACCGCAGGGTCCGTCTCGATCCGGAGGTGCCGCGTCCAGTGGCGCGTCATGCCGATCTGGCTGACGGTGAACGACACGAACACGCCCACCACGTACAGCTGGATGAGTGCGGTGACCGACGCGTTGTACAGCAGCACGAGGGACACAGCGACCAGGGCGAGCGCGACGATCCCGTTGGAGTAGGCGAGGCGGTCACCACGCGTGTACAGCTGGCGCGGCAGGTAGCCGTCCTTGGCCAGGATCGACCCGAGCACGGGGAACCCGTTGAACGCGGTGTTCGCGGCGAGCACGAGGATGACCAGCGTGCAGGCCATGACGAAGTAGAAGCCGGGCCGGAAGCCCGCGAACACGGTCGACGCGAGCTGGCCCATGACCGTCGGGATGTCGCCCTGGACGGGAGCCCCGTCCTTCGTGAAGTACGCCGCCCCGTGCGGGTCGACGAGCTTCGTACCGGTGAGGTTGGCGAGCACGAGGATGCCGGTCAGCATCGAGACGGCGATCAGAGCGAGCAGGGCGAGGGTCGTCGCCGCGTTCTTGGACTTGGGCTTCTTGAAGGCAGGGACGCCGTTGGAGATGGCCTCGACACCCGTGAGAGCCGCACAACCGGACGAGAACGTGCGTGCGAGCAGGGCGATCGCGGCGAAGCCGACGAAGTTCGCGTAGCTCGGGTCGGCGACCACCTGGTAGCTGCTGGTCTCGGTCTGCAGGTGGGTGCCGAGGACGAAGATCTGGAACAGGCCCCAGACGACCATCACGATGACGCCGATCATGAACGCGTACGTCGGGACCGCGAAGACTCCCCCCGACTCCCGTACGCCGCGGAGGTTCATCGCCATGAGGACCAGGATCATGCCGGCCGCCCAGAGCCCTTCGCGGCCCGGCGTGATGAACGGCAGGAACGCCTTGGCGTTCTGGATGCCCGAGGACACCGAGACCGCCACCGTGAGGACGTAGTCGACGAGGAGCGCGCTGGCGACGGTCAGCCCCGCCGTGGGACCCAGGTTGACCGTGGCGACCTCGTAGTCGCCGCCACCCGACGGGTAGGCGTGGACCGTCTGCCGGTACGACGCGACGACCACGATCATGACCGCCGCGACGAGGAGGCCGATCTTCCACGAGAACGCGAACGCGCTCATGCCCGCGAGGGACAGCGTCAGCAGGATCTCGTCGGGGGCGTACGCGACGCTCGACAGGGCGTCCGACGCGAAGACGGGGAGGGCGATCCGCTTCGGAAGCAGGGTCTCGCCGAGCTGATGGCTCGCCAGCTTCCTCCCGATGAGGATGCGCTTCGTAGCTTCCGTGACGTTCACGGAGTCGAGAATACGGCGTGAGTGGGCTGCAGGGGCTTGGCGCCAGTAGCGTGGTCCCGTTCAGTGGCAACCGTCTGGGAGGTGCTCGTGCACTACGTGATCATGGGCTGCGGCCGTGTGGGATCGAGCCTCGCGCACAGCATCGAGAGTCGTCACCACAGCGTGGCAGTCATCGACGTCGACGTGGAGGCGTTCCGTCGGCTCGGGCCGGAGTTCCACGGCACGACCGTCAAGGGCGTCGGGTTCGACCGCGACGTACTGCTGGCATCGGACATCGAGCACGCGGACGGCTTCGCCGCGGTCTCCAGCGGCGACAACTCGAACATCCTGGCGGCCCGCGTGGTGCGCGAGAGCTTCGGTTTCGACAACGTCGTCGCTCGCATCTACGACCAGGGCCGCGCCGTTGTGTACGAACGGCTCGGCATACCCACCGTCGCCACCGTCAGGTGGACCGCGGACCAGGTGCTGCGGCGGCTGGTGCCGGACGGTATCGCCGGGCTGTGGCACGACCCCTCCGGAACCATCCAGCTCGTCGAGGTGCCCTGCCACGTCGGCTGGGTCGGCCGCGCCATCCGCGCCATCGAGCAGGACATTCGTACGCCGATCCCAGCCGTGACCAGGTACGGCAGCGCCATGGTCGTCAACGACTCCACCGTCCTGCAGTCCGGGGACATCGTGTACGCGATGGTCGAGTCGGGCAGGATCCACGACGTCCAGACCACCATGTCGGCGCCGCCGATGGAGCACTGAGGAGAGCCATGCGCGTCACCATCGCGGGGGCCGGCAACGTCGGTCGCTCCATCGCCCGGGAGCTCATCGCCAACGGCCACAGCGTCCTGCTCATCGACCGTGCACCCACCGCCATCAAGCCCGCCTCCGTGCCGGAGGCCGAGTGGCTGCTCGCGGATGCCTGCGAGCTCCACTCGCTGGCCGAGGCGCGGCTGGACACGAGCGACGTCTCCATCGCCGCCACCGGCGACGACAAGGTCAACCTCGTGCACTCGCTGCTCGCCAAGACCGAGTTCGGCGTGCCGCGCACGGTGGGCCGGGTCAACCACCCGGGGAACGAGTGGCTGTTCGACGACATGTGGGGCGTCGACGTCGCCGTCTCCACCCCACGCCTCATGTGTGCGCTCGTCGAGGAAGCGGTCACCGTCGGTGACCTCGTGCGCCTCATGACGTTCCAGAAGGGCCGTACGAACCTCGTCGAGATGACGCTGCCGGAGAGCTCCCCGACGGTGGGCCGGCGGATCGGCGAGATCAACTGGCCCGGGGAGACGGTGCTCACGGCCATCATCCGGGACGGGCGGGGGATGGCGCCCGACCGTGACGGCGCCCTCGAGGCGGGCGACGAGCTGATGTTCCTCATCGACCCCGACCACGAGACCGAGCTCTCCCGGTTCCTGTCACCCCGCTCGCACATCGGACCGCCGCCACAGGAGTTCGACCTGCGCGCGGCTCCCGTCGAGGGCCCGACCGCGCCCGTGCGCCGTTCCGTGACCGTACCCACCGGGCCGGTCGCTCCGGCGCCCCTCAAGGTGCTGGACGAGGACACGCCCCGCACGGGCGAGAACGTGCCGCCAGCGGCTCAGCCCGCCGCGGGCGAGGAGCCGGACCTGCCGCTCGACGAGTAGTCGTCAGGGATCAGGGGCCGAGCTCGTACGCCGGGTTGAAGATGACCCGGCGGCCCTCGGAGATCGTGAGTGTGCCCCACACGTCGATCCGACGCCCGACCTCGATGCCGGGGATGAGGCGTCGCCCCATCCAGACGAGTGTGATGCTGCCTGTACCGTCCTCGAGCTCCACGTCGAGTCCGCCCTTGTCGAGCTCCGGGCTCAGCGTGATCGCCTGGATGGTCCCCCGCAGGTGGACGCGCTCACGGACGCGTGCACGCTGGATCTGCTGGCACCCTGCCAGCTCGGCCTCACGGGCGAGCTGCTCGGACACGAGCTCGGCGTTGGACGAGGTGAGGCGCCGCGCGAGCCGGTGCCAGAACCCCTCTCCCCCACGCTTCGTCGCCATCTCAGCCTTCCGGTACCTTCAACGGGACGGTCTGGCCGGGTGCCATGGGCTCGTCCCCCCGCCGCACGATGAGGTTGCGGAACGCCTCGTCGAACGGCACTGAGGCCCCATTACCCGCGACGTCGATCGCGGCCTCGCCCATGAGCCGGGCCACGAGCAGCCACCGGGGTCCCTGGACCAGCCAGTCTCGTAGCGGGGCGAACGCCTCCTCGCCGTCGGACTCGACGGGTACGACCCGGCGCAGCTCCGTCCCGTACGGCCCCTTCACGCGTTCGGCGCTGCCGCCTGCGGACAGTGTCTCCTCGATGATGTCGCCGCGGATCTCGGCCGCGAACCCGCTGCTCTGCGGCGCCGCCTTCACCTCGACCTGCATGGCGGCGCCATCCAGGCTCAGCACGAGCGCCAGCCCGTTGCCGGACTCCGCGTCGGCGATGATCTGGATCTGCATCCCCTCCTCAGGGGTGACGATCAGCGCACCGAGGTCGAGGCGCGGCACGTCGTCGGCCTCGAGGTCGACCTCGTCCACGTCGTACGGGCCGTCCTCCCTCCAGTCCTGCGACTCGTCATAGGTGACCCACTCGTCGTCCTCCTCGTCGACGTCGTCGTAGTCGGCGTCGAGGTCGTGGTCGTTCGACTCCTCGTCCGCGAGACCCGCGTCCTCGGCCTCGAGATCCTCGTCGTCGGGGTCCTCGCGCAGGTCCTCGGTGAGGTCCGCGGGGTCAGGCTCCGCGGGGCTCGCCTGGTTCTTCTTGCGGCCGAAGATCACGTTCACTCCTGAGACGGTGCGGAAAGGTCCGCACCAACGCTAGTCCACGCCACGACCCCACCGCTCGACCCGTGCCCGCGCTCGCCCCGCACCGATGACGCGAGGTCGTCCACGGGCTCGAAGGTGGCCCAGCCCACCCGCTGGAAGACCAGCTGGGCGACGGCGTCGCCGCGGCGGAGGCGGATCGTCTCGGCCAGGTCGGTGTTGAGGAGGTTCACCTTGATCTCTCCGCGGTAACCGGCGTCGATCGTGCCGGGCGCGTTGACCATCGTGAGGCCGTGCCGTGCGGCCAGTCCCGACCGCGGATGGACCAGGCCTACCCAGCCGTCGGGGATCTCGAGGGCGATCCCCGTCCCCACGAGCACACGCCTGCCGGGGAGGATCTCGACGTCCTGCGACACCGCCAGGTCGGCACCCGCGTCTCCGGGGTGGGCGTACGTGGGGAGCGGCATCCCCGCGTCCAGGAGCATGACCCGTACGGTCAGCCGGTCGGCCGTCATCGTCCGGTCTCTGCGGAGGACGTGGCTGACGCG
>JACRAA010000048.1 GCA_016213595.1 Actinomycetota bacterium
CCGGGCGGTTGACGGGCGTGTGTGGCCACGGTCACGTTGGGCTCCTAGCTCGCCCACAGGAGGCTCTCCCTTGCGCATCTCACGGCGTATGTCCCACACCACCTCGTTGCTCGTCGGCGGACTCGCCCTGAGCCTCGTCGCCACCGGCTGCGCCGGCAGCGCGCAGGACCAGGAGGGCGAGGCAGCCGACGGCATGATCGCCCAGCTGACCTTCCCCGCGGAGGTCGACGCGACGGTCGGCGGGCTCGGCAACTACACCCGTACTCGCCGACGCCGCTCACCGCGGTGTGGCTCTACGAGCCGCTGATCGTGCGCAACAACTTGACGTGCGAGGAGACGCCCTGGCTGGCGACGGGCGCGACGTGGGACGGCGGCGACAAGCTGACGCTGGACATCCGCGAGGGCGTGACGTGGAGCGACGGCGAGGACTTCACCGCCGAGGACGTCGCCTTCACGATGAACCTCCAGAAGGAGTTCCCCGGCATGGACAAGGCCGGGCTCTGGAACGACACCTTCGGTGCGCCGGCGAAGTCCGTCACGGCCGACGGCAACCAGGTCGTCATCGAGTTCGAGGGCAACGCCGCCGCCAAGTACGACGGCATCATCTCGACCAAGATCCTGCCCGAGCACGTCTACTCCGAGGTCGAGGACCCGACGACGTACGTCGACAAGGAGCCGGTCGGCACGGGACCGTTCGAGGTCGAGAGCTACAACGGCCGCCGGCTCACGCTGGCCCGGCGCGACGACTACTGGCAGGCCGACAAGATCAAGGTCGAGAAGATCGTCCAGGAGGGCATCTACGACTCCTCGCAGGCGGCCCTCAAGCTCGAGAACGGCGAGATCGACGCCTATTACGGCGACATCCCCAACCCGGAGAAGACCCTCGTCGAGAAGGACCCGGAGAACAACCACTACTTCTACGCACCGGCCGGGACGACCGTGCTGACCGGCAACCTGACCCAGGAGCCGTGGAGCGACCCGAAGTTCCGTGAGGCGATCTCCTACGGCATGGACAAGGAGTCGATGTCGGACAAGGGCATCTACGGGATCATGGCGCCGGCCAGCCAGACCGGGCTCAAGCTCCCGGCCATGGAGGACCTGCTCCCCGAGCAGTACGCCGGCGCCGACACCGTGCTGCCCTACGACCCCGACACGGCGGCCGAGATGCTCGACGCCGCCGGCTACGAGGAGGGGGCGGACGGCAAGCGCACGATGCCCGACGGCAGCCCGCTCTCCGTCGACTTCTCCGTGCAGGCCGGCTTCATCGACTACGAGGCCATCGCCGAGGTCGTCGCCGACAACCTCAACGACCTCGGGGTGGACACCAAGGTGACGGCCTCCGCCCCTGAGTCGGTCGACGAGCAGAAGAAGACGGGCGACTTCAACACCGTCCTGGAGTACCTGCACGGTGGCTGCGAGCTGGCCCGCAACCTCGGGTCCAAGCTCAACAGCAAGCAGTTCCCGACCGAGCAGGACATCTTCCCCAACGTCGGTCGTTACTCCGACCCGGCCACCGACGAGGCGATCCAGGGCCTCTCGGGGGCCACTGATCGCGAGGAGCAGAAGCCCTACCTCGGCGAGCTCGTCGACGTGATGATGACCGAGTACCCGGTCACCGCCCTGATCTACGCCCCCTCGCGCACGATCTACCGCACGGAGAACGCGGAGGGCTGGCCGAGCGAGGACAACGCCTACGCCAGCGGCGCGGACGACCGGCTCCTGGTGATGACCAACCTGACGCCTCCGAGCTGAGGCGCGGCCGGTGCGGTACTTCCTCCGGAAGATCGGGTTCTTCGTCGGCACCCTGTGGGCCGTCGTCACCCTGAACTTCCTCATCCCGCGGCTGCAGCCGGGCGACCCCGCCGAGCTGATGGTGCGCCGGCTCCAGGGCAAGGACAGCCAGCTCGACGCGGCCCAGGTCGAGGCGATGCGCTCGATGCTGGGCGCGCCGGACGGCTCGCTGTGGACCCAGTACTGGGCCTACCTGGCGGACCTGCTGCGTGGTGACTTCGGGGTGTCCTACACCTACTACCCGTTCTCGGTGGCCGAGGTCATCGGGCAGGCGATCTGGTGGACGGTCGGGCTGGTCCTCGTCACGCAGGTCATCTCGTTCGTCGTCGGCATCGTGCTCGGGGCCTACGCCGCCTGGCGCCGCAACAGCAGGCTCGACACGGTGATCACGCTGGGGTCCACCTTCCTGGGCACGCTCCAGCCGTTCTGGATCGCGCTGGTGCTGCTCTACGTCTTCGGCTACACACTGGGCTGGTTCCCGACATCGGGCGGCTACTCGGCCTCGATCCCCGGCCTCAACATGTTCTTCGTCGAGGAGGTGCTCTCGCACTCGACGCTGCCGGCGCTCGCGCTGCTCATCGTGACGCCGATCGGCTGGATCCTGGGGATGCGCAACACGATGATCATGAACCTGGGCGAGGACTACATCCGGCTCGCCAAGGCCAAGGGGCTGCCCGACCGCTCCGTGGCCCTGAGGTACGCCGCCCGCAACGCGCTGCTGCCGAGCGTCACCGGCTTCGCGCTCGCCCTCGGCAGCGTGCTGGGCGGCACGATCCTCGTCGAGACCGTCTTCGACTACCCCGGCCTCGGCCGGCTGATGGGGGAGGCCGTGCAGAACAAGGACTACCCACTGCTGCAGACGCTGATGCTGCTGACCACCACCGGTGTCCTGATCGCCAACCTGGTTGCCGACCTGCTCTACGGCGTGCTCGACCCGAGGGCTCGGAGGGCTGAGGGATGACCACCACGCCGAACGACTTCATCGCCGAGGGCGACCCCGACCAGGCGCAGTCCTTGGAACAGGTCGGGAGCTCGACCACCCCCGACCGCTGGTGGCAGGTGGTGTGGTCGAGCAAGAAGGCGCGCGTCGGCCTCGTCGTCCTGGGCCTCTACGTCCTGATGGCGGTCTTCGCGCCGCTGATCGCTCCTCACGACCCGCTCGACGGCGGGTTCACCCCGCTGCTGCAGCCGTCGGGGGAGCACTGGCTCGGCACCAACACCAACGGCCGCGACATCGCGTCGCAGCTGATCTACGGCAGCCGGGTCTCGCTCCTGGTCGGACTGTTCGGTGGTGCGCTCGCCACGGCGATCGCCCTCGTCGTCGGGCTGGTGTCCGGCTACACCGAGGGCACGATCGTCGACGACGTGCTGAGCTTCGTCACCAACGTCGCCCTGGTGATCCCGGCACTGCCGCTCATCATCACGCTGGTCGCCTACTCCGACACCCGCGGCGTCTGGCTGATCGTCGGCATCATCGCCCTCACGTCGTGGGCCGGTGCGGCCCGCTCGAAGCGGGCGCAGATCATCACCCTGCGCAACCGCGACTTCGTCACGTCCGCCAAGTTCTCCGGCGAGGGGTCGGCCCGGATCATCTTCTCCGAGATCATGCCCAACATGAACTCGCTCGTGGTCGCGGGCTTCGTCGGGGCCGTCACCGGCGCTGTCGGTGCGGAGGCTGGCCTCGCCGTCCTCGGCCTGGGAGACACCCGCTCCGTCTCCTGGGGCACGATGCTCTACCAGGCCGACGCGCAGGGCGCGATCCAGCAGGGCCTGCTGACCTGGATCTTCGCCCCGGGCCTCGCGCTCGCGATCCTCATCACCGCCATGAG
>JACRAA010000435.1 GCA_016213595.1 Actinomycetota bacterium
CCGCTGGTCCTGCAGCTGCCGATCGGTGCCGAGTCCGACTTCCTCGGGGTCGTCGACCTCGTCGGGATGCGCGCGCTCGTGTGGCGTGGCGAGACCGCGATCGGTGAGGACTACACGGTCGAGGAGATCCCCGCCGACCTGGCCGAGAAGGCGGCGGAGGCCCGTGAGGCTCTCCTGGCTGCCCTCGCCGACGCGGACGACGACTTCGCCGAGCTGTGGCTCGAGCGCGAGGACGCCGGCGAGCCGATGGCGGTCGACGAGATCAAGCACGCCATCCGCCGCGCCGTGCTGGCCGGCACCGGCAACGCCGTCCTGTGCGGAACCGCGTACAAGAACAAGGGCGTCCAGCCCCTTCTCGACGCCGTCATCGACTACCTCCCGACCCCGCTCGACGTGCCCGCCATCGACGGGTTCAAGCCCGGCGACGAGTCCGTACAGCTCGTGCGTCACCCGAACACCGACGAGCCCCTGTCGGCTCTCGCGTTCAAGATCGCCGCTGACCCCCACCTTGGTCGCCTGATCTTCGTCCGCGTCTACTCCGGCGTGCTCAACTCCGGCTCCCAGGTCCTCAACGCGACCAAGGGCAAGAAGGAGCGGATCGGCAAGATCTACCAGATGCACGCCAACAAGCGCGAAGAGGTCGAGTCGATGGGCGCAGGCATGATCTGCGCCGTGATGGGCCTCAAGGACACGGGCACCGGCGAGACGCTCTGCGACCCGCAGCACCCGATCGTCCTCGAGTCGATGGAGTTCCCGAACCCCGTCATCGAGCAGGCCGTCGAGCCGAAGACGAAGTCCGACCAGGAGAAGCTCTCGATCGCGATCCAGCGTCTCGCTGAGGAGGACCCCACCTTCCGGGTCCACACCGACGAGGAGACCGGCCAGACGATCATCGCCGGCATGGGCGAGCTGCACCTCGAGGTGATGATCGACCGCATGCGTCGTGAGTTCAAGGTCGAGGCGAACATCGGCAAGCCGCAGGTCGCGTACCGCGAGACCCTGCGCCGCCCGGTGGAGAAGGCCGAGTACACCCACAAGAAGCAGTCGGGAGGTTCCGGCCAGTACGCCAAGATCATCCTCGCGCTCGAGCCGCTGCCCGCGGGTTCCGGCTACGAGTTCGTGAACGCCGTCACCGGCGGCCGCATCCCCAAGGAGTACATCCCCGCGGTCGACGCAGGGGTCAAGGACGCCATGCAGTTCGGCGTGCTGGCCGGCTACCCGGTCGAGAACGTCCGGGTGACACTGGTGGACGGCGCCTACCACGACGTCGACTCGTCGGAGCTCGCGTTCAAGATCGCCGGCTCGATGGGGTTCAAGGAGGCTGCCCGCAAGGCGGACCCAGCCATCCTCGAGCCGATGATGGCTGTCGAGGTCACGACCCCCGGTGACTACCTGGGCACCGTGATCGGTGACATCAACTCGCGGCGCGGTCACGTACAGGGCACCGACGAGCAGCACGGCAACCAGATCGTGCACGCGCTGGTGCCGCTGTCCGAGATGTTCGGCTACGTCGGTGACCTGCGCAGCAAGACGTCCGGCCAGGCGTCGTACTCCATGGAGTTCGACTCGTACGCCGAGACGCCCAGGAGCGTGTCCGACGAGATCGTCGCGAAGTCCCGCGGCGGTCTCTGACAGACAGGCCGCCTCCCTCGTCAGACGGGGCGGCCGGCCGGGCGGGGATGTGGGTTTGACTCACTGACCCCGCTCGGGAAGACTTGTCCGGTCCCCTGCGTGGGGGTCAGACCCACCTGCGTCCCGCAGCAACCCGCGGGACAGAATAGAAGCGCGCCTCGCGACCGCGTGGCGACATCCGGAATAGGAGCCCAAGTGGCAAAGGCCAAGTTCGAGCGGACAAAGCCGCACTGCAACATCGGCACCATCGGGCATATCGACCACGGCAAGACCACGCTCACCGCGGCGATTACGAAGGTGCTCCACGACAAGTACCCGACCCTGAACGCTGTCTCGGCCTTCGACCAGATCGACAAGGCCCCCGAGGAGCGTCAGCGCGGTATCACGATCGCCATCAGCCACGTGGAGTACGAGAGCGACAAGCGGCACTACGCGCACGTGGACTGTCCGGGGCACGCGGACTACGTCAAGAACATGATCACGGGTGCCGCTCAGATGGACGGCGCGATCCTCGTGGTCGCCGCCACCGACGGCCCGATGCCCCAGACGCGTGAGCACGTGCTGCTCGCCCGCCAGGTGGGTGTGCCGTCGATCGTCGTCGCCCTCAACAAGTGCGACATGGTCGACGACGAGGAGCTCATCGAGCTCGTCGAGATGGAGGTCCGTGAGCTCCTCAGCGCGCAGGAGTTCGACGGCGACGGCTGCCCGGTCGTACGGGTCGCCGCCTTCCCGGCGATGAACGGTGACCCCAAGTGGTCCGAGTCGATCCTCGAGCTCATGAACGCGGTCGACGAGTACATCCCGCAGCCCGAGCGTGAGACGGACAAGCCGTTCCTCATGCCCGTCGAGGACGTCTTCACGATCACCGGTCGTGGCACCGTCATCACCGGTCGCATCGAGCGCGGCATCGTCAAGACCGGCGAGTCGGTCGACATCATCGGCATCCGTCCGGCCAAGCAGACGTCCACGGTCACCGGTGTGGAGATGTTCCGCAAGATCCTCGACGAGGGTCGCGCGGGCGAGAACGTCGGCCTCCTGCTCCGTGGCACCAAGAAGGAGGACGTGGAGCGCGGCATGGTCGTCATCAAGCCGGGCACCA
>JACRAA010000436.1 GCA_016213595.1 Actinomycetota bacterium
ACATCACCGCCGCGCTTGCCAACCGCGTGGTGCTCGAGGCGCTCTCGGCCATCGCCCGCAGGAGACAGGACGAGCGCGACGGGACCACCTGGGACCCGTCGCGCCCGTTGCTGGACCGCTAGCGCGGCTGCTCAGCCGGTGACCGGAGCCGACGTCTTCACCGGGGTGGGCTTCGGCGCCTGCTTGGTCTTGGTGGGCTTGGCCGGCGCCGGTGCCTGCTG
The DNA here is from genome assembly GCA_016213595.1 of Actinomycetota bacterium. Taxonomy (GTDB): domain Bacteria; phylum Actinomycetota; class Actinomycetes; order Propionibacteriales; family Propionibacteriaceae; genus Fen-668. The sequence continues at coordinate 222 of JACRAA010000436.1, forward strand.
GACGACGGGCTCGGCCTGCGGGCCGCCGCAGGTGGCCGAGGCGAGGACGGCGACGACCTGGCCGCCGACCTCGAGCCGGAGGCCCTCGACGGTGAAGTTCTCGCCGTCGGGCACCTGGTGGTTGAGGGTGATCTTCGCGACCGCGGCCAGCTCCGGCGGCAGCAGCTGGGTCTCGGGGGCGATCTCGCCGGCGAGCACCGGCTGCGGAGCACCGAGCACCTCGACGTCGCTCAGCGTGACCGTGCCGGTCTGGTCGGTGCACTGGGTCTTCAGCGTGCCGACGGTGGCGAGGTCGAGGATGTCGGTGTCGACCAGCTGGTTGCAGAAGGCCTGCGCAGCCTCGACGGTCGGCACCTCGACGACCGTCCCGAGGCCGGGGACCTGGTTGATCGCGTCGTTGAGCGGGGTGAGCACCTCGTTGACCTGACCGGCCTGGCCGAGGCCGGCGCAGACCTGGTTGAGGTTGGCGATCCCGTCCTTGACCTCCGGCGGGAGCTGCGCGAGTGCGCTGCCGAGGGTCAGGTTGGTGACCGCGGCCGACGCGGTGTCGTCGCCCGCGCTGACCTCGAGCACGCCACCGGAGGCGAGCGGACCGAGCTGAGCGGGCAGCGAGCCGCCACCCGTCTGTGTGCTGGTGCCGTCGGACGCCACCGCCGGCTGGCCGGGCGTGCCGCCGACCGAGGCGCCGTAGGCCGACGAGCTCGACACGGGGTCGCCGGTCGCGTTGGACGCCGTGACGACCAGCAGGGCGGTCGCGGTGATCGCGAGGCCGGAGAGCCCGGCCTGGAATGTCGTACGCATCTGTTCCTCCGTGGGTTCTACTGCTGATCGATGATGACGAGGGTGCCGAGCGGCACCTGGCTGAGCTGGTCGAGGGCGTCGGCGGGCACGCGGATGCAGCCGTGGCTGATGGCCTTGCCGAACACGGACGTGTTGGGCCAGCCGTGGAAGGCAACGGTCCCGGGACCGCCGCCGTAGGTGTCGAGGGTGGCGCTGTGGGTGCCCAGCGGCAGGATGAGGGGAGAGAAGTCCTGCTTCTCGTCGACGATCGAGCCGAGCAGGAAGGTGCGGCCCGTCGGTGTCGGCGTGCCCGGTGCGCCGACCGCCACGGTCCACTCCCCCAGGGTCTTACCGTCACGGAAGAGCTGCATCCGGCGCGAGCCGGTGTGCACGCGGACGACGTACGGCGTGTAGCGCTCGACGAGCTGCGCGGTCCGCAGCCAGCCGATCGACCCGTTGGGCCGGGATGGCAGGAGCACCTGCGTCCAGCCCTCCTGCTGGTCGATGACCGGGAGCCAGGTGTCGCCCATCTGCGTCGGGGTGATCTTGGCGAACGGCTTGCGACCGGGGGCGGCGTAGACCGGGAGCACCCGGCGCGGGTGGACGACGGTGCCGTCGGTGGCGGCCATCGGGTCGGGGTCGAGCGGGGCCTGCGGCAGCTTGGCCTTGGTGGTGGACGCGACCAGCTTCGTCAGGTCGACGTCGGCGCGCTCCTCGGGCTGGTTGCCCCAGGACGTGAGGACCGCGATGACGGCGACGACGACCACGAGCAGCAGCACGGCGTTGCTGCGCGAGCCGGCGGCGTCGGTGGTCTGTCGGTCGGTCATGAGGTCCCTCTCTCCCGACCTGACCAACGATGAAGTGACCGATTGGTAACGGGGCACCTACGACCGGAATTTCACCGTGCTAGACGCCGAGGCCGAGAATCCCGAGCGGCTCGGCCATCTCGATCTCCTCGTAGGTGAAGTGCGACTAGAGGTCGCGGCGCAGATCGGCGACCGCGTCCACCAGCTCGGCGACCCGCGACGGGGCGGCGTGCACGGCCACCGCAAGGCCGTCGACGCGCTCGAGGTGGTCGTGGATGACGAGGTGCTCCTCGGCCAGCCGCGCCGCCACCGGCGCGTACACCTCGAGCGTTGCGACGGCCGGGAACATCGCCTGGTCCTCGATCGAGTGGTGCATCGTGAGGAACTGGCACACCTGCCGGCACAACCCGGACGCCTGCTGGGCGGTCAGCGCCGGCGCGAGACCGTGCACCCCGGCGCGTACGTCGTCGACGTCCCCGACCCCGACGCGGACCGCCTCGACCGCCCGGGTCATCGCCTCGAGCTGCTGGCGGAAGTGGTCGTGGATCTGCTGCAGGTGCAGGCCGCCCACGCGCTGGCGCGGCGTCAGCTCGACGGAGCCTGCGACGCGTGGGCGGGTGGAGTCGTCGATCGGCACGGGGTCGAGCCTAGGAGACAGGCCCCCGGGGTGTGACGATGTCTTCGAGGATGCCCTTCGCCACCTGCGCAAGGGGACGTCCGGTCTCCTGGCTGACCTCCACGAGGCGCGCGAACGCCGCGTCCATCTCGAGGCCGTCGGTCTGGGCCAGCACTCCCTTGGCCCGCTCGATCACCACCCGTCCCTGCAGGGCCGTGCGCAGCTTCTGGGCCACGAACTCGGGTCCGTCGATCCCGGGAGACTGCATCAGCGCCACGGTGGCGATGTCGGCGAACGCCTGG
>JACRAA010000437.1 GCA_016213595.1 Actinomycetota bacterium
GACCCCGTCCCTCCGCCGCGCAGCTCGGCGTCCCGGGAGGTCATCGCCCGATCCGCCTCGTCGTACACCAGCGTCCTCGCCAGATCGACGTCCATGTGGATGACGGCATGGGTGTGCAGCAGTCCGGTCGTGTGGAACGTCACGTTGGCAAGCCCGACGAGCCGCTCGAACGGCCCCTGATGGGCCGCCACCGACTGCAGCCGGGCGTGCGGGACGATCGACTGGAGCCGGTTCAGCCAGCCGCGGCGGGTGACGACGACATCCTCGTCGAGGCCGTACGCGTTCCATGAGTACGACAGGGGGTCGAGCAGCCGGGCGCGCCGCGGCGACGGCACGTAGCGGATCTGGTCGAGGCGCAGCCCCGGCCAGACGGCTGCCAGCGCCGCCTCGACCTGGGACTTCGAGCCGATCGGGAGCAGCAGCGTCGAGACCTTCGACGTCGACTCGTTGTGCGTCGCCTCCCCGAGCCCCAGCACCTCCAGGTCGACGCGGTACCGCCCGAGCGGCCGCCAGAACAGAGGCTGGTTGACCCGGATCGACTGGATCCGGCGCACCGGCACGGTCTGGCTCGTGAGGTTGGTGAGCCCGCGGGTGATGCGTAGCCCGGCCTGCGTCTCCGCGAGGGTGAAGTTGAACTGGGCCATGACGCGCCGCGCGAAGTACTGCCCGACGGAGATGAGCAGCGGCACGCCTCCGGCCAGGGCGAACACGGGCAGCGCCTCGGCCGCCTGACCCCCCGCGTACGCAGTGATCACCCAGGCGACGCCGATCGGGATCGCGAACCCGAGGAGCAGCGAAAGCAGGTCGTGTGACACGAGCGCGCCCAGCAGCAGCTCGTGGGGCTGGACCGTGACGACCACCCTGTCCGTACGTCCCACGTCTGTGAACAGCGGGTCGCTCGTCTGCGCCCTGGCCGTGTCGACGCTCACCTGGGCGCCGTGCGCGCGCAGCATCAGGAAGTCCCGCAGCTCGTACGCACGCCGCCGCGACAGGTACCTCAGCTTCGTCGAGTCGTGGGCGCCGGCGTCGATCCGGATCTCGGCGAGGCCGAGCAGCCGGGGCGCCAGGGGCTGCATGACGTCGACCGACTGCAGCCGGGTGTACGAGATGCGGCGCGACCGCCGCGAGATCCACCCGGACTCGACGCGGAGCTCGGTCTCGTCGGCGATGAACTTGGTGAAGCGCCAGGAGATGAAGCCGGCGGCGAGACCGAGGGCCGCGACCGCGGCGATCGCCAGGACGAAGACCCACCAGGGCAGCTGGTCGGTACCGTCATGGCGGTTCTGCAGCCGCTCCTGCAGGAAGGCCCACGCGATCGTGTCCACCGCGACCCATCCCCGAACGAGCGGGGTCAGCGGATGCGCACGCTCCTCGACCTTGGCGACCTGCGGTGCTGTGGTCGACGAGACCTGCCAGCCCGGCGGGTTGGCCGGGTACGGCGACGCTGCCTGGGGCGGCGTCGGGTAGGCGGGCGGTCCAGGCTCGTAGGGAGCGGTCACAGTCCCGACCCGAGGGTGTCGCCGACCTCGATCAGCCGGTCGCGCAGCCGCTCCGCCTCGGCGGCGGGAAGGCCGGGGATGGAGGCGTTCGAGTGCGCCGAGGCGGTCACGAGGGTAACGGTGGCCAGGCCGAGCAGACGGTCGAGCGGACCCGCGTCGACCTTGGCGATCTGCAGCCGGCCGTACGGGACGACGGTGAGGTTCTTGTACCAGAGCCCTCTGGTGATGCAGAGGTCCTCGCCCCGCTCCGCGTACGCCCAGGAGCGCGCATAGCGGCCCGCGCGGTACACGCGCCACACGAACCAGACCGCGCCCACGTAGGCCGGGAGCCACTGCACCAGCGAGGCGTACGGGACGAGCGCCGGCACGCCGCTGAGGACACCGCCGTGCGGCTCGAAGACCCAGGCCCACACCAGGCTGACGGGCACCCAGAACAGCACGTTGGCGATGACCGAGCCCAGCACGCGGACCAGGGCGTACTTCGGGGAGATCTTGATCCAGCGGTCCGCGGGCGGGGAGAAGAGGCTGGGCACGTCCCTACTGTACGGCCGGGCAGCAGCAGGCAGGCGTCCGCGCCCGGCCACGGACCGAGCGGTGGGCGCCGGCCACCATAGACTCCCGCCATGGACTCTGAGCTCGTGCTCGTCATGGACTTCGGCGCACAGTACGCGCAGCTGATCGCGCGACGCGTCCGCGAGGCGAACGTCTACTCCGAGATCGTCCCGCACACCGCATCGGTGGCGGAGCTCATCGCCCGGCGGCCGGCCGCGATCGTGCTGTCCGGAGGGCCTCAGTCGGTGTACGCGGAGGGCGCGCCCCAGGTCGACCCCGCCTTGTTCCAGGCCGGCATCCCGGTCTTCGGCATCTGCTACGGCTTCCAGGCGATGGCCCGCGTGCTGGGGGGCGACGTGGCGAAGACGGGACTGTCCGAGTTCGGACGTACGGTCATCACAGTCGACGAGCCCGGGCACCTGCTTGCCGACGTACCGGCCTGCTTCAACGCGTGGATGAGCCACGGCGACTCGGTCCATGCCGCGCCGGCCGGGTTCACCGCACTCGCGGCGACGCAGGGTGCTCCCGTCGCGGCGTTCGAGAACACGGAGCGCAAGCTCGCGGGCGTCCAGTGGCACCCCGAGGTGCTGCACTCGGAGTACGGGCAGCGGATCCTCTCCACCTTCCTCCACGACATCGCCGGCATCGGCTCGGCGTGGAAGACAGCAGCGATCGCCGAGGAGGCCGTCGAGCGAGTACGGGAGCAGGTCGGTGACAAGCGCGTCCTGTGCGCCCTGTCCGGCGGCGTCGACTCGGCCGTGGCGGCTGCCATCGTCCAGCGTGCCGTCGGCGACCAGCTCACCTGCGTGTTCGTCGACCACGGGCTCCTGCGCAAGGGTGAGGCGGAGGCCGTCGAGCGGGACTTCGTGGCGGCGACGGGCGCCAACCTCGTCGTGGCCGATGCCAAGGAGCAGTTCCTGGGCCACCTGGCAGGGGTGACGGACCCGGAGACCAAGCGCAAGATCATCGGGCGCGAGTTCATCCGCGTCTTCGAGGAGCAGGCCCGGGCCCTGGACAGCGAAGCGGACATCGAGTTCCTCGTCCAGGGGACGCTGTACCCGGACGTCGTCGAGTCCGGCGGCGGCGAGGGCGCGGCGACCATCAAGTCCCACCACAACGTCGGCGGACTGCCGGACGACCTCGCCTTCACCCTCATCGAGCCCCTTCGTACCTTGTTCAAGGACGAGGTGCGTCAGGTCGGGCTCGAGCTGGGGCTGCCGGAGCACCTGATCTGGCGTCATCC
>JACRAA010000049.1 GCA_016213595.1 Actinomycetota bacterium
AGAACGAGCGTGCCGAAGCTCGAGGCGTAGTCGATGATCGCGCCGAGGTCGACCAACGCCTCCTTGAGCCGGGCCGCCACGACCTCGTCGGAGCCGTCACGGGTGTGCTCGCGGACCCGGTCCCGCGTGAACCGTCCCTTCCCGTGGACCTCGTCATAGCGGGAGATGACGATGTTGTCGAAGTCGATGTACACCGCCACGCGGTTCTCGCTGATGTCAGCCATGGACGCCAGTCTGGCGTGTCCGGCCGACACCTCGCGCCAGAATGGCGTCCATGGAGACCCAGGGGCTGCTCGTCCTCGCCGGCATGCCGATCGGGGACGTGGAGGATGCGTCGCCGGCCCTGCTCCGGGCACTTGCTGCCGCGGACGTGGTCGCCGCCGAGGACACCCGTCGGTTCCAGGCGTTCCTGGGACGCGCCGGGGCGACGTCGCAGGCCCGCGTCATGTCCTACTTCGAGGGCAACGAGGCCGCACGTACGCCCGAGCTGGTCGAGCTCCTCCGCGACGGCCTGAGGGTCGTCCTCGTCACCGATGCGGGCATGCCGTCGGTGTCGGACCCCGGCTACCGGCTGGTCGCGGCGGCCATCGCGGCGGGGATCCGGGTGACGGCGGTGCCGGGTCCTTCGGCCGTGCTCACGGCGCTGGCGCTGTCGGGCCTGGCCACCGACAGGTTCTGCTTCGAGGGCTTCCTGCCGCGGAAGGCCGGTGCGCGTCGTGCCGCGCTGACCGAGCTCGCCGGTGAGCGGCGCACCATGGTGTTCTTCGAGGCTCCGCACCGGGTCGCCGACATGCTCGCCGACGCCGCGGCCGTGCTGGGCGCCGACCGCGGCGCTGCCGTCTGCCGGGAGCTCACGAAGACCTACGAGGAGGTACGCCGCGGTGGCCTCGCCGACCTCGCCGCCTGGGCGGCCGACGGTGTCCTCGGTGAGGTCACGGTCGTCGTCGCGGGCGCGCCCAGCGGAGAGCGGCTCCCCTTGTCGGAGGCGCTCGACGAGGTCAGGCGTCGTGTGGCCGACGGGGAGAAGCGCTCGTCCGCCGCAGCCTCGGTCGCAGCAGCCTCCGGCCACGACCGGCGCGAGCTGTACGACGGGTCGCGCAGCTGACGCCGGCGCCCGAGGGGGTGGACCGCGTCGGAGAGACCCTGTCCCGTCCCCTATCCTCGTGCCACGTGAGTGACATCACCGTGTTCTCGGGGTCGGCGCACCGTCCGTTCGCGGAGGAGGTCTGCACCATCCTCGGCACCGAGCTGGCACCGTCGCGGACCACCCGGTTCTCCAACGACTGTCTCCAGGTGCAGCTGCGCGACAACTGCCGCAAGCGGGACGTGTTCATCATCCAGCCGCTCGTGCCGCCGGTTCAGGAGAACCTCGTCGAGCTGCTGCTGATGATCGACGCCGCGAGAGGCGCGTCGGCCGCACAGATCACCGCGGTCATCCCGCACTTCGCGTACGCGCGCTCCGACAAGAAGGACGCACCGCGGATCTCGATCGGGGCTCGCCTCATCGCTCAGCTCCTCAAGACCGCCGGCGCCGACCGGGTCGTGACGATGGCGCTCCACTCGCCGCAGGTGCACGGCATGTTCGACATCCCCGTCGACCACCTCGACGCGACGCGCGTGCTCGCCGACCACTTCCGTACGCGCGACCTGTCCAACACCGTCGTCGTCTCTCCCGACTTCGGCAGCGCCAAGCTCGCCAACCACTTCTCGCGCGCCCTCAACGTCGGTGTCGCCGCGGGCTCCAAGCGCCGCCTCGCGGACGACCGGGTCGTCATCGACGCCATCGTGGGCGAAGTCGCGGGCAAGGACGTGCTGATCCTCGACGACGAGATCGCGACAGCGGGCTCGACGATCGAGCTCATGGACAAGCTGCGTGAGATCGGCGTCGGGCAGATGCGAGCGGTGTGCACCCACGGCCTGTTCACGGGTAAGGCGACCGAGCGGCTCAACGCCCAGCCGGACCTGGCCGAGGTCGTCACGACGAACACCGTCCCCAGGGTGGAGGGCCTCAACAACCTCGACGTGATCACGGTCGCGCCGCTGTTCGCCGAGGCCATCCGTCGCATCACGAGCGGCGAGTCCGTCTCGTCGCTGTTCTCCGACGAGCCGACGTACGGCTGAACCGGTCTCGCTACCCGTCTCGCTGCCCGTCCTCCTGGCGCCCTCCTGGCACACCCTTGCCCGACCCGGAGCCGGAACGCGGCCGAGGAAGGGCCTAGTCAGGGGCACGTTGGGTGCAACAGGCACACGGATTGAGGTTCTGTCAAGACCTCAACCTCGCTGCGGCTAGGGAGAACGCTCTTGGGAGCGTGCTAAACTCGTTGCCAGGAAGGGGTCTACCTGTCATGACTTTTACAGTCGGCGAAACCGTTGTCTACCCGAACCATGGGGCGGCAGTTATCGAAGACATAGAAACCCGGAAGATGAAAGGCGAGGACAAGCTCTATCTTGTCCTGCGCATCGTCGGCCAGAACGACCTGATCGTCCGCGTACCAGCCTGCAACCTTGATCTCGTGGGCGTACGTGACGTGGTCGACGCTGATGGCCTCGAGGTTGTCTTCTCCGTCCTGAGGGCGCCCCACTCGGAGGAGCCGACCAACTGGTCGCGCCGCTGCAAGGCCAACGCCGAGAAGCTCCGGTCCGGGAACGTCATCAAGGTCGCGGAGATCGTCCGCGACCTGTGGCGCCGCGACCGGGAGCGTGGCCTGTCGGCGGGCGAGAAGCGCATGCTCGCTCGCGCCCGTCAGATCCTCGTCTCCGAGCTTGCGCTCGCCGAGAAGGTCACCGACGAGAAGGCAGAGGTGCTCCTCGACGAGGTGCTCGCCTCGTAGTGGGCAAGAACACGTCAGAGTGACGCAGAGCACGTCAGAGTGACGCAGAACACGTCAGAAGAGCCGGTCGTCGCCATCGTGGTGGCGGCCGGTTCCGGCGTTCGACTCGGTGGTGAGGTCCCCAAAGCCGTACGGACCGTCGCCGGGCGGCCACTCGTCCGCTGGTCGCTCGACGCCCTGGCAGCAGGCGGTGTCACGGACGTCGTCGTCGTCGTCGCAGATGGGCTCCAGGACACGTTCCGCGCGGCTCTCCTCGGAGCGCCGGTCCCCTTCCAGATCGTCACCGGCGGAGCGACCCGCCAGGAGTCGGTCGCCAGGGGGATCGCGGCTCTCCCCGCGGGGGAGGTCGTCCTCGTCCACGACGCGGCGCGTCCGCTCGTGCCGGCCGAGGTCGTACGAGATGTCGTGGCGGCTGTACGCGCCGGCGCGGCCGTAGTCATCCCGGTGGTGCCCGTCAGCGACACGATCCGGCAGGTGACCGGCACTGGCAGCATGGTCGTCGACCGCAGTTGTCTCCGCGCCGTACAGACACCTCAGGGCTTCGCGCGAGCGGCGCTGGTGAGGGCCCACGCGTCAGCCGACGGGCGCGAGTACACCGACGACGCCGCCGTCTGCGAGGCGCTCGGGTACGAGGTCGTTCTCGTCCCCGGGTCCCGGGAGGCGCTCAAGATCACCGAGCCGCACGACCTGGCGGTCGCGGAGGTCATCGTGAAGGACCGAGGATGACGGCGCGTACGGGCATCGGGATGGACGCCCATCGACTGGAGGACGGTGTGCCCATGTGGTGCGCCGGGCTGTACTTCCCGGACGAGCCGTCGGGCCTCGAAGGCCACTCCGACGGTGACGTCGCGGCGCATGCCGCGTGCGACGCGCTGCTCAGCGCAGCCGGCCTGGGAGACCTGGGCTCGAACTTCGGCACCGCCGATCCGGAGTGGGCGGGGGCCTCGGGCGTGGCATTCCTCCGTGAGGTCGCCTTGCGGGTGCGAGGCGCAGGGTTCGAGATCGGCAACGTGGCGGTCCAGGTCGTCGGGAACCGGCCCCGGATCGGGGCCCGGCGGGCAGAGGCCGAGGAGGTCCTGTCCGCGGCGGTCGGGGCACCCGTGACGGTGTCGGCGACGACCACGGACGGTCTGGGGTTCACGGGCAACGGCCACGGCGTCGCGGCCATCGCCACCGCGCTTGTGCTGGAGGCCAGCGGCTAGCGACCGCGGCCAGCGACCGCGGCTGGCGACGGGTGGTCCGCTCAGCCTCAGCGGACCTCGTCCGACGCGGCCGTGAACGTGTTGCAGACAGTGGTGGACGTCGAGGCGAGGCCGAGCTGCATCCAGTACTTCCGGGTCGCCCCGAGACCGTGACCGCCGTCGATCTCGGTCGTCGTGCTCATGGAGTCGTCGCCGAACGCGACCATGAGCGATGCGATGTTGTCCAGGTCCTGCTGGGTGATGCCTGTCGACCGCGAGACCGACCGGATGAACAGGCCCGCGAAGCAGTCGGCCTGCAGCTCCGTCCGGCGCGACCACTCGTGGGACTCTCCCTGGCTCGGCGCCGTGTCAGCGAGGCCGTGGGCGGCCGTCAGGATGCCGGTACGGGCCTGGACGGCATGTCCGAACTCGTGGGCCACGATGACCTCCACGATGAACCGCGAGGAGCGCAGCTGCTTCGGGATCGCCTGCGGCAGGTCGGTGGCGTAGTAGATCTTCTGGTCGGAGCCGCAGTAGGCGGCGTTGAGGGTGGCGAGCTTCCCGCAGCCGGTCGACAGCGCTGCCGAGTACACCACCACGGGTGGACGCGGCATGGTGTACCCGGCCCTCGTGACGGTGACGTCCCACACCCGCATCAGGCAGGCCACCACATCGCTCATGTGCGACTGGAGCTCCGACTCGCTGGCGGCCGTCAGGTCGATCGTGGTGACCGTGCACTTCGTGGGGTTCGGCACGCTCTGCCCGTACAGGGCGCTCGCCGCCACCATGTTCTGTGCAGTCGAGCCGTTCGCCACCTTGGGCAGGGCCGGGGGGTTCGGGTCGGGCTGGGGCGCCACGTACGAGGAGTTGGCGTAGCCCGACGTCGCCATCGTGCTCAGGATGGGCAGCACCGCGGCGATGAGGACCGTGATCGACAACAGGATGAGCAGCGTCCGGGGGCCGTGCCGCCTTCGCCGCCGGGGAGCCTCCGGGTACGGGTAACCGGCAGGCCCCGAGCGGTAGAGCTCCTCGGCAGGACCCTCGCCGTACGCGCCCTGGTAGCCCTGCGGGTACGGGGTCGGCGGGGCCCACTGGGGCGGTGAGGCATACGGGGCGGCCTGGGAGTAGCCCTGCGGCGCATACCCAGGGCCGTAGGGAGGCGTCGTGCCGCCCTGCTCCGTCTGGCCAGCGGCGGGGTAGCCCGCCTGCTGCAGGTAGGCCGGGCTGTGCGGCGGGGCCGAGCCGTACCGCGGTGGCTGCGGCGGCGCGAACTCCTGCTCCGGTCGGTACGGCCCTGTCTGCGGCTCCCAGTACTGCGGAATGGGCTGCGGCACGTACGTCCCTGTCGGCTGTCCGTACGGGGGTGACGGCATCCGGTACGAGGGCGAGCCCGCAGGTGGGAGCTGATGGGTCGGTGAGAACGGGGCCTCAGGGGGGAGGGCTCGTCGTGGCCCGGCGCCCTGGTCGTCGAGCGGTGACGCCTGGGGACCCGCCGTCCGCCCCTGCCGATCCGGTGCGGACCCCTGCTGGTCGTCGCTCGGCACCAGCTCTCGCCGCGCCGTCTGGGACTGAGGCGGGACCGACCCGGCAAGGTCGAGGGGAGCTTGTGCGTCAGTACGACCGGGCCATGCGGGCGTGGCCGAAGCCCGAGTCCCCGATGATGGCGGACTCGCCGCAGGCGTTGGCACCTGCCATGGCTGGGATCCCTGTGGCGGGTCGGTCACGTGCTCAACCCTACTGACCGGCCGAACCCCCTCAGGGGCTGCGGAAATGAGGTTCCGAGAGGGTCCTCCTCGAGCGTTGAGCCCGACGGGGGACGGGAGCCTGCGAACCGGCGCCAAGCGCGGCGCCAGTCGCTAGTCTCGACACACGATGTCAGGAGGGGCCATGAGCCGCAGGATCGTCGTGACCGGAGGCGGTACGGGAATCGGGTACGCCTGCGCCGAGCGACTGTGCGCCGAGGCGCCCCGGCTGCACCTCGTGGGCCGCCGCGAGAACGTGCTGGCGGATGCCGCCGCCCGCCTGCGGGCCGCAGGCGCGGCAGAGGTGACCACGCACCCGTACGACCTGACGGATGCCGACGAGGTGGAGGAGCTGGCCCGGGAGCTGGCCGGCGACCCGATCGAGGGACTGGTCCTCGCCGCCGGAGGGAACTCGTCCGGAGCCGGGGAACGGCTGCACAAGGTCGCCTCTGAGTGGCGGGAGAACTTCGAGGGCAACGTCATGACGACCGTGCTGCCGGTCGAAGCGCTCCTGCCGTCGATCGCGCGCCCACAAGGCCGGATCGTCGCCATCTCGTCGATCGCCGGCATCCGCGGCTCAGGGTCGTACGGAGGGGCGAAGGCCGCTGTGCACGGCTGGATGTGGTGGATGGCGGGACGGCTCGCCAAGGATGGCATCACCGTGAACTGCGTCTCACCGGGCTTCATCCCGGAGACCGACTTCTGGCAGCCGCGCATCGCCAAGGACCCGGCGATCTACGACGACCGGGTCGCTCAGATCCCCATGGGGCGACCCGGACGCGCCTCAGAGGTGGCGGAGGCGGTCGCGTACCTCCTCAGCCCCGACGCCGGGTGGACGACAGGTCAGATCCTCGGCGTGAACGGCGGCAACGTCCTGGGACGGTGAGGCTGGGCCCGCCCCTCGATGACGCGCCCTCCCGCGGCCCCGCTAGAGCTCCAGCCCCGGGTACAGCGGGAAGTCGGCGAGCATCTCGTCGGCCCGTGCCTGGATGCTCCTCGAGACCGCGTCGTCGAGCACGTACTTGGCCTTGCCCGGTGCCCCTGACCTGGTCGGCGCCGGGGTCGTTGCCTCGAGCACGTCGGCAATGAGGTCGGCGACGGCGGTGAACTCGTCGGCCCCGAACCCACGGCTGGTGAGGGCCGGCGTGCCGATGCGGACGCCGCTCGTGTACCAGGCGCCGTTCGGGTCGGCGGGCACCGAGTTCCGGTTGGTGACCACGCCCGAGTCGAGCAAGGCCGACTCGGCCTGGCGACCGGTGAGGCCGTAGCCGCTCACGTCCAGGAGCACGATGTGGTTGTCCGTACCGCCCGTCACGAGCTTCACGCCGCGCCGCAGCAGGCCCTCGGCGAGCGTCTTGGCGTTGTCGGCGACGGCCTGTGCGTACCGCTGGAACGACTCGGTACGGGCCTCCGCGAACGCGACGGCCTTCGCCGCCATGACGTGGCTGAGGGGTCCGCCCAGCACCATCGGGCAGCCTTTGTCGACGGCGTCGGCGTACTCGGCGGTGGCCAGCACGAAACCGCCGCGGGGGCCGCGGAGCGACTTGTGGGTTGTCGAGCCGATCACGTGGCCGTACGGGATCGGGTTCTCCTCACCGGTGAACACCTTGCCGGCCACGAGCCCCGCGAAGTGGGCCATGTCGACGAACAGCGTCGCGCCGACCTCGTCGGCGATCTCCCGCATCTTCGCGAAGTTCACCCGTCGGGGGTACGCCGAGTAGCCGGCGGCGATGATGAGCGGCTTGAACTCCTTGGCGTCCGCGCGCAGCTTGTCGTAGTCGATGAGCTGAGAGGTCGGGTCGGTGCCGTACGAGTGCTGCCGGAACATCTTGCCGGAGATGTTGTGGCGGAAGCCGTGGGTGAGGTGGCCGCCGGCGTCGAGCGCCATGCCCATGACACGCTGGGTGTTGAACTCGCGGCGCAGCGCCTCCCAGTCG
>JACRAA010000434.1 GCA_016213595.1 Actinomycetota bacterium
AGGAGTGCTGGGCCAGGCGACGACGTGGGGGGTGCCGAGGGCGACCGGATGGTCGCAGCCGGGGCAGCGGTACGGCTTCGTCGCGGCAGCGCCCGGCACGCTCCGTACGATCCATCGCCCGTCGCTCTTCACGACGCTCGTCGCATGACCCGCGCCCAGCGGTCGAGGAGCACGCAGGTGCTTGCTGGGGCGGCGAGCCATGACGGTGACGATACCTGCTCGATCTGAGGCTTCCGGTCGTGGCCTGACCGTGGGCCCCGTTCCGCGGCTTACGCTGATGAGGTGGTCGATCACCGGGCTCGGCGAGGCGAGAGCCTTCGCCGACTCGTGTGGGGCTCGGCAGTCCCGCTGGTCGTCGCGGCGACCCTGTCCGCCTGTGCGATCCATCCTCCGCCCTCGATGACCTTCCCCACCTCGTCAGGGAGCCGGAGCGGTCCGGCCGCGAGTCCGAGCGGCCCCTCAGCGGACGGGAGCGTTCCGTCAGTGGGGGCGAGCGCCTCCGCGCCGAGGACTGACGTCTCCCGGTCGAGCGCCAGCGGCAAGCCTTCCTCGTCGAGCGCGAGTGCGAGCGCTTCGGGGACGGCAGCCCAGGGGTCCTGTCCCCAGCCCCCGGCGGCGTTCGTCGACACCGCTCCCGGCGCAGGCCGGACGGTTGCCCTGACGTTCGACGACGGGCCCGCGCCCGCCGACCTCGAGATCGTGCCGATCCTGAACCGCTACGGCATCCACGCGACGTTCTTCGAGACCGGACGACATGCCCTGGAGGACTCGGCGGTGACCCGGTACGTCGCCGGGGCGGGCAACCTCGTCGAGGACCACTCGTGGGACCACCTGTACCCCAGAGAGGTCCAGGGTGGCTGGACCGTGCCGTACCTGACGGACCAGCTCGTCCGTACCCGAGCGGAGCTCTCCGGCCTCACCGGGCAGCCGGTGTGCTTCGTCCGGCCCCCAGGCGGCTTCACCGACCACGTCCTCACGGCGGCCGGGCCCCTGGGCATGACGGCGGTCTCGTGGTCGGTGGACGGCTTCGACTGGAAGCAGCCGGGGGTGGTGACGGCAGCGGCAACAGCCACGATCGTGGCGAACGCCACCACCGCAGGCGCGCTCGACCACCCCATCGTGCTGCTCCACTCGGGGAAGGCGAGCCACGAGGCCGACACGCTGGTCAGCCCGTTCCGGGGGAACACGGTCGCCGCGCTGCCGCAGATCATCACGTGGTACCTGGACCACGGGTACACGTTCGTACGCCTCGACGGAACGACCTGACGCTCTGCGACAGCGCTCCGCGGTCGAACGGTGGTCGTTGCGACAGACGAGCGGACGTGCCAGTACGGTGTCCGGGTGCGCCTCCTGATCGCTCGCTGCCAGGTCGACTACGCCGGCAAGCTCACCGCTCATCTGCCGATGGCGCCCCGGCTGCTCGTGGTCAAGGCCGACGGGTCCGTCTCCGTCCACGCCGATGACAAGGCGTACAAGCCTCTCAACTGGATGAGCGCGCCCTGCACGCTCACGGTCCGCGTCGCCGGGGACGAGCCGCTCGACGAGGCGGTCGCCGAGGTCTGGGAGGTGCGCAACACGTCCGGAGACACGCTGCAGATCACGATCGCCGAGGTGCTGCACGACTCGAGCCACGACCTGGGCGTGGACCCGGGCCTGCAGAAGGACGGCGTCGAGAAGCACCTGCAGGCACTCCTGGCCCAGAACCCGTCGGCCCTGGGGGACGGCTGGACGCTGGTACAGCGCGAGTACTACACGCCCATCGGCCCGGTCGACCTCGTGTGCCGCGATGCCGCCGGAGGCTATGTCGCCATCGAGGTGAAGCGGCGGGGTGAGATCGACGGCGTGGAACAGCTCACGCGCTACCTGGAGCTGATGCGGCGTGAGCCGAGGTTCTCGACCCTGAGCGGTGTGCTCGCGGCCCAGCAGGTCAAGCCGCAGGCCAGGGTCCTCGCAGCGGACCGCGGGATTGCCGTCGTCACCGTCGACTACGACACGTTGCGGGGCCTCGACAGCAGCGACGACCGCCTGTTCTGACCGCCTACCTCGCGTCGAGCGCGGGCAGGACGACCTCGCGGTAGATGAGCAGGAGCGCGGCAGCCAGCGGCACCGCCATGACGGCTCCGGGGATGCCGAGGGTCGTACCCCCCGCGAGTGCGGCCACCACCACGAGAGCGCCCGGCACCTTCACCTGACGGGCCATGAGGCGCGGCTGCGTGAAGTACGTGTCGAACTGCTGGTACAGGACGCAGAACACGAGGCAGATCACGCCGACGGTCGGGCTCACCGAAAGGCCGATGAGGCTCACGATGACGATGTTCATCATCCCGCCGATCAGCGGGATGTACGTGAGGAGCGCGACCATGAACGCCAGCGCCAGCGCGTACTGGGGGATGCCGACGAACGACAGGAAGACGAAGAACACGAACCCGGCGATGACGACATCGATGGTCATCGAGGTGACGTAGCCACCGATGCGGGTGAACATCTCGTCAGCGAGGTACTTGGCACGCGGGCGACGCGAGCCGGGGGACAGCAGGTAGATCGTGGTCTTGATCTGGGGCAGGCTGCTCAGGAAGTAGGCCGTCAGGACGATCGTCACGATGAGCGAGAAGAGGGCGTTCACGACGAGCGCGCCGGCGCCGAGCAGACCGTTCCACAGCGAGTTGAGGAGGCTGCCGTTGGTCAGGAAGTCCGTCAGCCGCGCGATGAAGTGGTACTGGGCATCGAGGTTCGCGATCTGCTGGTTCTCCCGCAGCGACTGGATGTAGCTCGGGGCGTTCTTGTAGAGGGCCGTTCCCTGCTCGGTCACGACGGGGAGCAGGGCGGTGGCGCCGAGGACGACCACAACGAGCAGTCCGACCATGACGGCAACGACTGCGAGGCCGCGCGGAAACTTGCGGGCCGTGAGCCACTCGACCATCGGGTTGAGGCCGAGCGCGATGAAGAGGCTGAGCAGGACGATGAGGAGGATCGCCTTGAGCGAGATCAGCGTCATGGCCAGGCCGATGGCGACGAGGGCCCCGATGGTGGCGTAGAACCCCAGCGCGAAGGGCTGCCTGATCGTGATGTCGCTTCCGGTCTCGCTCGGGACCGGCGGGGGTACGGGCACGACGCTCTCAGCGGGGTCGACGACGAGATGCCGGGTCGTCATCCGCCGCAGGGCAGTCACCGGCCAGTGGAAGCGCGATCCGGTGGCATGACCCTCGACGGCTTCCTCGCTCTGGTCGACGGCATCTGTCTCCGGGAGCGGGATGTTCCCGACCGACTCGTCCTCGATGAGGGGCTTCGGGACTTCGCCCTGCGTCATCGACCCTCTCTCTCACCGGACGTGCGGTTGTGCGCATCGTCCCTGCTGCCCGACTGGGGGTCACGCATCTCATCCTCGGAACGGCTCTGCGACTGATGGAGGCTCGACGAGGAGGACCGCCCCCGGCGCCGTGCAACTCTCCCGCGAGGCGACGGCTGCTTCTCCGCGACCGCAGGTTCCGCGGGGGCGGGGCTCGCAGCGTGCTCGAGCGCGGGGCTCACAGTCTCCGCGGGCGCGGGGTTCGCAGCCTCAGCAGGCGCGGGGTTCGCAGGCTCCTCGGCATCCTGGGCCGGGTCGTCACTCGGGTAGAGCGCCTCAGGCCAGTCCCCGGCGCTCGTGTCCTGGTCCTCTGCCGCCTGTCGCCCGATGCCCGCGATGTGCCCGAGCTGGTTCTGGATCGCCTTCTTCTGCTGGGCGAGCGCATCGATCTCGGCGACGAGCTGCTCCTTGCGCCGCCTGGCCTCCGCATCGAGACGGGCCCGGAGCTGGGCACCGGCGGCGCGGGTCGCGGCAAGGTGCTGCTCGGCCTCACGTACGGCCTGGATCCGCATGTTCTCCGCCTCGACGCCGGCGGTCGAGCGGATCTGGACCGCGGCGGCCGTCTGGTCCTCCAGCACCTTCGTCGCGGTCTCGTGCTGTCTCGTCGCGTCCGCGAGCAGCTCCGCCGCCTGCCGATGAGCCTCGCTGGTCGTACGGGCGGCGGTGGACTGCGCCTCGTCGGCGACCGCGTGGGCCTCACCTGTGATCCGTACCGCCTCCACCTGCGCGGCAGCGACGATCGCGGCCGCCTGCTGCTCGGCCTCATGGGTGATCGCGTCCGCGTGCCGCCTGGCGGAGGCGACGACCTGGTCGGCTTCGGCCCGCGCGGCGGCCAGCGTCTGGTTCAGCTCGTCGGTCTGCTTGTCACGCAGCCGTCGAAGGTTGGCCATCGCGGTGGAGCGCATGTCGTCGGCCTCCTGCTGGCCGGCCGCACGCAGGCCCTCAGCGTCTCGGCTCGCGGCCTGCCTGATGGCCTCAGCCTCGAGCTCAGCGCGGGTCCTCAGCTCGTCCGACTGCGACTCCGCTGCAGTGAGCAGCACGGAGGCGTGACCGGAGAGCCGCGTGAGGTCGCTGGCGTTGGCATGGGCCTTCAGCCGCTCGTGCTCGGCGCCCTGCTCCCTGACCCGACGACGCAGCTCGAGGACCTGCCGTTCGAGCTTGCGGACGTGGTCGTCGACTTCCTTCTTGTCGTAGCCGAGAACGGCATTCGGGAAACCGCCGACGACCGTCGCGCGCTCGTCGAACATGGCGAGGCCGGGGTCCTCGTAGTCGTCGTTCATTCGGCCGCTCCTCATGCCGGACGGGTGGGACTTCAAGAAGGCTACCCTGTGGCCGTTGGCCCGCCCGGCATATCGCGAGCGGAGTATCAGTGAGCGACGGGCTCGACGATCTCGAGGAGGATGCCGCCCGTGTCCTTCGGGTGGGCGAACTGGATCCGCGAACCGCCCGTACCGATCTTGGGCTCCGGGTACAGCAGACGGACGCCACCGGCGCGGAGCGCATCGGAGACGGCGTCGATGTCGGCGACCCGGTAGGCGAGCTGCTGGATCCCCGGGCCGTTCTTCGCGATGAACTTGGCGATGGTCGAGCTCTCGTTCAGCGGGGCGAGCAGCTGGATCTGCGCGTTCTCGGCACCCTGCGCGCCCGTACCGAGCATGGCCTCCTCGACACCCTGCTCCTCGTTCGTCTCCCGGTGGAGCAGGCGCCAGCCGAGCACCTCGGTGTGGAACTTGATGGCCTCGTCGAGGTTCGGGACGGCGAGGCCGACGTGATCGATGCAGACAAAGAGGTCGGTGTTCATGGGCGACAGCCTGTCACACACCCCTCCCGCCGCCTTCAAGGGGTCCTCGCTCGACACGCCCCACGAGGTCCTGACCGGGACCGGGTTCGTCATGCAAGATGAGGTGGCTCGACTCAGGAGAAGGGAGGGGCCATGGGATGGATCCGGAAGGCGATCTGGCTGCTGGTGGCCGCCTTCGTCCTGTTCTACCTCTTCACCCGGCCCGAGCATGCCGCAGGAGCGGTGAAGACGTTCGTCGGTGCCTTCGATGCCATCATCCGGTTCTTCACAGCGCTCGCTTCCCGCTGAGCCGCGGGTCCGGCGGACCAGCTACCTGCGGCCGGACATCGACCGCCACCTCCTCCACGACGACGGGGAGATCGTCATCGTGGAGATCGCGAAGCCGCCCGTGGCCGCAGTCGGCCCCGCAGCCTGGGTCGTCGCCGGGGTAGCGATCCTGGTGCTCATGGGCTTCGCCGGTCCCGGCTGGTGGCTCATGCTCCTCGTCGGCCTCGGGCTCGCGGCCCTCGGCCTCTTCCGCGTCCACGAGCTGCACATGGACCGGTTCGTCGTGACCAACCTGAGGGTGTTCCGGGTGCACGGCACCTTCGAGCGGCACGTCGCGACCCTACCGCTGATGCGGATCCTTGACATCACGGTGCACCAGCCGTTCCTCGGCACCCTGTTCAACTTCGGGCACCTCGTCTTCGAGTCGGCCGCGCAGGACCAGGGTCTGCGCGACATCAAGTACGTCGACGACCCGTTCACCATGGAGCACGTCATCGAGCCGGTCATCCAGCGTTCGGGGGTACGTCCCATCGCCGTACGCCGCGCGGCCACTACTGAGGACGACGGCACCTGACGCGGTCAGCCGAGCACAGCGTCAACGACCTGACGTGCCTCCTTCTGCACCTCCGCGAGGTGGTCGGGACCCTTGAGCGACTCGGCATAGATCTTGTAGACGTTCTCGGTGCCCGACGGTCGGGCCGCGAACCAGGCGTGCTCGGTGGCGACCTTGAGGCCCCCGATCGGCGCTCCGTTGCCGGGCGCCGTCGTCAGCTTGGCCGTGATCGGCTCCCCGGCGAGGTCGGTGGCGGTGACGTCCGCTGGGGACAGCCGGCCGAGCTTCTGCTTCTGCTCCCGTGTGGCGGGAGCGTCGACGCGGGCATACGAGGAGACGCCGTACCGCGCCTCGAGCTCGGCGTACAGCTGCGACGGCGTCTTGCCCGTCACGGCCAGGATCTCGCTGGCCAGCAGGTCGAGGAGGATGCCGTCCTTGTCGGTCGTCCAGGTGCGGCCGGCCTTTGTGAGGAAGGACGCACCGGCGGACTCCTCGCCGCCGAATCCCAGCTCGCCGGAGATGAGGCCCGGGACGAACCACTTGAAGCCGACCGGCACCTCGACGAGGGTGCGACCGAGCTCCTCCGCGACGCGGTCGATCATCGAGCTCGACACCAGCGTCTTGCCGATGCCGGCGGTGGCGGACCAACCGGGACGGTGCGCGTAGAGATAGCGGATCGCGACGGCCAGGTAGTGGTTGGGGTTGAGCAGGCCGGCATCCGGTGTGACCACGCCGTGGCGGTCCGCATCCGCGTCGTTGCCGGTGGCGATGTCGTACTTCTCCCTCTGCTGGACCAGGGACGCCATCGCGTACGGCGACGAGCAGTCCATCCGGATCTTGCCGTCGTGGTCCAGCGTCATGAACCGCCACGTAGGGTCGACGGTCGGGTTGACCACCGTGAGGTCGAGCCCGAGGTTCTCGGCGATGTAGGCCCAGTACTGGACGGACGCGCCGCCCATGGGGTCAGCCCCGATCCGTACGCCCGCAGACCGTATGGCGTCGAGGTCGATCGCGTTCGTCAGGTCCTGGCAGTACGCGCTCCGGTAGTCCCAGCGCTCCACGTCGCACTGGGCGTACGGGACGCGGCGGACCTGTCGGGGATCGGCCAGCAGCTCGTTGGCACGGCGCGCGATCACGGACGTGGCGTCGGTGTCGGCCGGACCCCCGTTCGGCGGGTTGTACTTGAAGCCGCCGTCCCGCGGTGGGTTGTGCGAGGGTGTCACCACGATGCCGTCCGCGAGCGGTCCCTGGGTGTCGCGGTTGTGGACGATCACCGCGCGGGAGAGTGACGGCGTGGGGGTGTACTCGTCCTCCCGCTCCGCACGGACATGGACCCCCTGGGCGGTGAGCACCTCGATCGCCGTGCGCCACGCGGGCAGCGACAACGCGTGGGTGTCCTTTGCGATGTACAGCGGGCCGGTCGTGCCCTGTGACGCGCGGTACTCGATGATCGCCTGCGTCGTCGCCGCGATGTGGGCGTCGTTGAAGGCCCCGTCGAGGCTCGAGCCCCGATGCCCCGAGGTGCCGAACACGACCATCTGGTCGGGGTTCGTGGGGTCGGGGGTGGTGTCGTAGTACGCCGCCACGACCGCGTCGACGTCGATGAGGTCCTGGGCTTGGGCGGGGAGACCAGCGCGTTCGTGAGCCATGCCCCCATCCTGGCAAGGACGGGGCGCGATGGCGAGCATTCGTGCGATCACCTCCCGGCAACGCTGGTTGAATGGCACCATGACGCAACCGCACTCGCTCCGTGGAGCCATCGACCTGTCATCGCTGGCAGCGCCCGCCGCTCCCGCCGGCAGCTTCGTGACCGAGGCCGACGACGCTTCCTTCGACGCGGCCATCCAGGGGTCGGTGAGGTACCCGGTCCTCATCGAGTTCTACTCCCCGCGCGCACCCGAGCAGCAGCGGCTCAGCCAGGACCTCGCGGCGCTGACCGACGAGGCCGCGGGCCGCTGGCTCCTCGTCCGGGTCAATGTCGACACCTCGCCCCAGCTGGCCGCCGAGCTCCAGATCAAGGCCGTCCCCACCGTCGCCGGCATCGTGACCGGCCAGCTCGTCCCGCTGTGGCAAGGCACGCTGCCCAAGGAGGAGGCCAAGGCGAGGATCGAGGAGCTGCTCCGTCTGGCCGTCAAGTACGGCATCGTCGGAAAGGCACAGCCCGTGGCCGCGGCACCGCCTGCCGAGGACGACGGAGAGCCGACGATCGACCCGCGCTACGCCGCTGCGTACGACGCGATGGAGCGCGAGGACTACGCCACCGCGCGCCAGGAGTTCGAGGCCCTGCTGTCGGCCACGCCCTCCGACGCCGTCGCGAAGGCCGGCCTCGCACAGTCCGGTCTGCTCGCCCGCGTCGCCGCGTCCGACCCCCGCGCTGCGGTGGACGCCCTCGCGGCGAACCCCGACGACCTCGAGGCCGTGCTCACCATGGCCGACCTCGAAGCCGCGACCGGCCAGCTCGACGCTGCCTTCGCCCGGCTCGTCGCCGCCGTCCGCACCCATGCGGGTGAGGAGAGGGACGCCGCACGGAAGCGGCTGCTCGAGCTGTACGACACGTGCGAACCCACAGATCCCTCTGTCCTCCGCTCTCGTCGTGAACTAGCATCTGCCTTGTTCTGACGAACGCCGTGCGTCCGGGGGAACGTGGGCCACGACGGCAGGACTTGGGGATCGTCGTGGCCCTTCCCATGCCGACCCGCGCCCCCCGTCGCCTCAGCCGAGCGGGCGACCTTCCTCGAAGTACGACGTCGTCGTGGGCCGAACCTCGTCGAGCCACAGAAGGCGCCGCGCTGCGAGCGGGGTGACGCGTTCTGCCGCCTCGGCGGCGGTGAGCCAGTGGGCCGATCGGATCTCCCCGTCGTTCAGCCTCATCGCCGCGACGTCCTCAGGGGTGAGGACGCCCCCGTCGAAGATGAACTCGACCGCGTCGTCCCAGCCGAGGTACGGCGGCAGCCAGTCGACCACCAACGGCTGGCCCAGGGTCCGCTCGAGCCCGATCTCCTCGAGGACCTCCCGCTCGGCGCCGCGGCGTGGAGGCTCGTGACGCTCGACGATCCCCCCCGGCAGCTCCCAGTCCTCCTTGTACGAGACAGCGAGCACGAGGATGCGGTCCTCGCTGTCCCTGAAGAGGGCGTGGGCGATCACGCGGGTGCGGGGGAGCGCTGCGTTCATGACGTGCGAGAAACCGTCCGGGGAGTCGAGGTCGTCATCGGCCACCACGGCGTACAGGTGGACGTCCGCCGACCCTTCGCTGGTCGCGATCCCCTTCCTGAGGACGCCCTCGTGGAGGAAGCCCGCATGGTGGGCGGCGCGCCGGAGCCGGGTGTCGGAGGTGGGCACGAGCAGCTCGACCCGCTCGGCGCCCTCCTCGAACGCCAGTCGGCGGGCCGTCCGCAGGTACGAGCCGAGGTCGTCCTCGTCCTCCGGGACCTCCAGCCTGACCGTGCGCTCGCTCAAGACCCTCAGGCCTCTCCGCCGGCGGACGTCTCGACCTGCTGCGTCGGGTCCCAGTGCAGCCAGATGGCACCCAGCGCCGGCACGGCGACAGTCGCACTCGCGTCGAAGCCCCGCAGCGGGACGTCGTACGCCGTCACCTGGCCCATGTTCCCGTACGTGTTCGTACCGTCGTAGGTGCTCGAGTCGGTGTTGAGGATCTCCGTCCAGACACCGGACTGGGGCAGGCCGATGGAGTACGTGGCGTGGGGCTGGGCGGAGAAGTTCACGACGCAGGCGACGAGGTCGCCCTTGCCGTCGCTGCGGACCCAGCTGAACATGTTGGCTGCGGCGTCGTCGGCGTTGAGCCACTGGAACCCCTTGGGGTCGTTGTCCAGCGTCCACAGCGCGGGTCGCTCCCGGTACACCCTGTTGAGGTCCCGGAACAGCTGCTGAAGGCCGTGATGGCCCCACAGGTCGGACACCCACCACTCGAGGCTCACGGACTCGTTGAACTCGCGCCGCTGGCCGAACTCGCAGCCCATGAAGATGAGCTGCTTGCCGGGGAACGACCACATGAACGCGTAGAACGCCCGCAGGGTGGCGAACTTGCGCCAGTCGTCCTGGCCGATCTTGTTGACCATGGACCCCTTGCCGTGCACGACCTCGTCGTGGCTGATCGGCAGCATGAAGTTCTCCGAGTACGCGTAGACCATCGCGAACGTCAGGAGGTTGTGGTGGTACTGGCGGTACACGGGGTCGAGCTGCAGGTAGCGCAGCGAGTCGTTCATCCAGCCCATGTTCCACTTGAAGCCGAAGCCCAGGCCCCCCTGGTCGACCCGACGGGTGATGCCGGGGAACGACGTGGACTCCTCGGCGATCATCATGACGCCGGGCTCCCGTTCGTACAGGTGCCTGTTGACGTAGCGGAGGAAGTCGATGGCGTCGAGGTTCTCGTTCCCGCCGAACTTGTTCGGCACCCACTCGCCCGGCTCCCGCGAGTAGTCGAGGTACAGCATCGAGGCGACGGCGTCCACGCGCAGCGCGTCGATGTGGAACTCCTTCACCCAGTACAGGGCGTTGGAGACGAGGAACGACTTCACCTCGTTGCGGCCGTAGTTGAAGATGTACGTGCCCCAGTCCCTGTGCTCGCCCTGACGGGGGTCCGCGTGCTCGTACAGCGCCGTCCCGTCGAAGCGGCCCAGGGCCCACTCGTCCTTCGGGAAGTGGCCCGGGACCCAGTCCATGATGACGCCGATGCAGGCCTGGTGCAGGCGGTCGATGAGGAAGCGCAGCTCGTCCGGGCGGCCGAAGCGGGAGGTGGGGGAGAAGTAGCCGGTGACCTGGTAGCCCCAGCTCGGCTCGAACGGGTGCTCGGCCAGCGGCATGAACTCGACGTGCGTGTAGCCCTGCCACGTCACGTACTCGACGAGCTCGTCCGCGAGCTCGAGGTACGTCTTGCCGCGGCGCCAGCCGCCGAGGTGGACCTCGTACACGCTGATGGGCGACTCGTGGGCGCGCCAGTCCGCACGCCGGGCCATCCAGGCGTCGTCGGACCAGACGTAGGCGGAGGTGTAGACGATGCTCGCGTTCCCCGGGGGGGACTCGGCGAACTGGGCCATCGGGTCGACCTTCTCGCGCCACACGCCGTCAGGCCCCTGGATGCGGAACTTGTACAGCGTCCCGGTGCCGCGCGCCTCGATGAACCGCGACCAGACGCCCGACCCGGGGAGCAGGACCATGTCGTCGCCCGACCAGAAGTTGAAGTCACCGATCACCTGGACGCGCTGGGCGTTCGGCGCCCAGACCGAGAAACGGGTCCCCTGGATGCGTTCGCCGGACTCGTGGTCCACGACCGAGGTCTCGTGCGCACCGAGCCGCTTCCACAGCTCCGTGTCGCCTCCACTGTGGAACCCCTCGAGGTCCCAGCCCGCAAGGTCGCCGGCGAGGTCATAGGTGGGCATGGGACTGCTCCCCTCCGTCAGGTGTGACCGATGAGGTCACGTGTTGGATCGCGCGGAGTGGGATCTGTACCCACTCCGGTCGGTTACGCGTCTCGTACACCACTTCGTACGCCGCCTTGTCCGCCTCGTACGCGCTCAGCAGGTCCTCGTCGAGGAGCTTCTGGTCGCCACAATAGGCCCCTAGGAATGCCTGAAGGGTGAGACTGAGCCAGTTCAGCGCGGCCTCGCCGGACGGCTCCGGATGGGCGCTCGTGGCGTACGAGATGGACCGGGTCATGCCCGCCACGTCACGCCAGACAGAGTCCGGGGCGAGCCGCTCCGCGAACGACTTGAGCGGCTCACCCTCGAAGTCGATGATCCGCCAGCCATCCGCAGTGAGCAGCGTCTGTCCGAGGTGGAAGTCGCCGTGGACCGACTGCGCAGGGACGGGTCGGCCGCGCAGCGCGTCGAAGCGCCGCCGCAGGGCCGGCATGTACGGGAGCAGCGCGGGCGCCGCGGCTGCGGCAGCATCGAGCCGCGCCGACATCTGGTCGGCGACCTCACCACCGTCGAGCGTCGTCTCGTCGCGCCTGAGCCCATGGTGCACCGCGGCCAGGGCGTGACCGAGCGCTGCGGCATGTGCTGTGAAGTCGGAGCCTGTCCGGCACGCCTCGCACCCCAGCGCCCACCCGTCCTGCGGGTCGCGGAGCTGCTCGGTCAACGCGGCGAGGTCGTACCGCAGGCCCTCGACCTCGCCCTCGAGGAAGCAGTACAGCGCGGGGACGTCGGTGACCCCCGCCTCGCGCAGCCGTCTCGTGATCACGATGTCGCGGTTCTCGCCCGGTTCGAGCTTCCGGAAGATCTTCAGCAGGGCGGTCGTGCCGAGGAAGACGTTCGTGTTCGACTGCTGACCGGCGTACCAGCGCGGCGCCAGCTCGGCCTGCGGGAGCGGGGACACGACTCGTACGGTGAGGCCGCTCGCCTCCTCGGCCAGCGGGGTCTCGAGGGCGAGCGCCTGGGCCACTGCACTCATGGCCTGAGCGTCCCGCGGCGCGTCGACGACCCACTGACCGTCGACGCGTCCCACCACCACCACGTCGTCGGGGGGCGGGGAGTCACGGTAGGCGACGAGCAGCTGGTACAGCTCGCTCTCGCCGTCCGGGTACGCCACCGCGGCGAGCTCCGGCCGCACGGCCACGTCCCCGCCCGGCGGTACGAGCCAGCCCAACGGTGTGACGGAGGAGAGCTTCCCGTCACGCCCCTTGCCCTGGAACCAGCGGGCCTCGCGGACGTGAGGCCACCACAGCTCCTCCGGCCGGTCCGCAGTCACGCGGGCCCGATCGACGCGACGTGCGCCGGGTTGGAGGGGTGCAGCCTCACGAAGCCCGTACTGCCCCACGTGAACGAGGAGCCGGTGATCTCGTCGGCCACCCGGATCAGGCCCTCGACCGGGAGGTCCAGGGCCGCGAGGTCGAGGAACACCTCGCCCTCCACGGTCACGTGCGGGTTGAGGCTGCACACGACGAGGACGCGGTCGTCGCCGTCGACCTTCGTGAACGCGATGAGCTCCGAGCTGTTCGTGGGGTGGAAGCGGAGGGTGCGCAGGCCGTGCAGGGCCTGGTGGCGATGGCGGATCGCGTTGAGCGTGCCGATGAGCATGCTGAGGTTGCCGGGCGTCTGGAAGTTGCGCGGGCGGTACTCGAACTTCTCCGAGTTGAGGTACTCCTCGCCGCCGGGGCGCAGGGGCTCGTGCTCGTAGAGCTCGAACCCGGAGTACACGCCCCAGGAGGGCGACATCGTGGCCGCCAGCACGGCTCGGATCGCGAAGGCGCTGGGGAGCCCCGACTGCAGGAACGCCGGGTTGATGTCGGGCGTGTTCACCCAGAAGCTGGGCCGGTAGAACGGGGCCATGTCGACGGAGAGCTCGTGCAGGTACTCCTCGAGCTCCTCCTTCGTGTTGCGCCAGGTGAAGTACGTGTACGACTGGTGGAAGCCCACCTTGCCGAGCGCGTGCATCATCTCGGGGCGGGTGAAGGCCTCGGCCAGGAAGACGACGTGCGGGTGGCTCTCGCGCATCTTCCGCATGGCCCAGCCCCAGAACTGGACGGGCTTGGTGTGGGGGTTGTCCACCCGGAACACCGTGACGCCCTTGTCGGCCCAGAACCTCAGCAACCGCAAGGACTCGGCGTAGATGCCGGCGGGGTCGGTGTCGAAGTTGACGGGGTAGATGTCCTGGTACTTCTTGGGCGGGTTCTCCGCGTAGGCGATGGTGCCGTCCAGCCGCGTCGTGAACCACTCCGGGTGATCCGTGACCCAGGGGTGGTCCGGGGATGCCTGGAGCGCGAAGTCGAGCGCGACCTCGAGCCCCAGCTCCTTCGCCTTGGCGACGAACCGCTCGAACGCCGCCATGTCGCCGAGGTCGGGGTTGATCGCGTCGTGGCCGCCGTCGGCGTTGCCGATCGCCCAGGGCGAGCCCGGGTCGCTGGGAGCCGGGGTGAGGGTGTTGTTGCGGCCCTTGCGGTGCGAGACCCCGATGGGGTGGATCGGCGGCACGTACACGATGTCGAAGCCCATCGCCGCCGCCGCCTCGAGCCGCTCATGGGACGAGTCGAACGTGCCGGAGACCCAGCGGTCGCCGTCCTGGTGAGCCCCCTGGGAGCGGGGGAAGAACTCGTACCAGGCGCTGAAGAGGGCGCGCTCCCGGTCGACCCGGAGGGGGAACTCGCTCGTCCTCGTGACGTAGTCCCGAGGGGGGTGGGCGACCATGGCGCGGCGGACCCCCGACTGACGGAGGGTCTCGAGCAGCTCCTGGGGGTCGCGGGCGGGGATCAGCAGTGCGGCGGTCGCCTTGAGCAGGGCGGCGTCGACAGGAGCCTCGTCCTGGGTCGCCTGCGCCTCACCGCGGCTCAGCACCCGTTGCACCTCGAGGCACACCAGCGGTACGTCCTGGGCGATGGGCAGCTTCGCCTCCGCGTTGTGGAGCCACGTCGCCCAGGGGTCCGACCATGCCTCGACCCGGAACGTCCAGTCGCCCTCGGCGTCGGGACGTACCCACGCCTCCCAGATGTCCAGGCCCCAGGGCTCCACCTGGGTCATCCTCGTCGACGTCTCCGTGCCGTCCGGCGACGTGAGTACGACGTTGGCGGCGACCGCGTCGTGTCCCTCCCGGAAGACCCGGGCAGTGACGGGGATGAGCTCGCCCACGACGGCCTTGGCCGGATAGGCGCCGCATTCGACCACGGGGGAGACCTTCGTGATCGGGATGCGGCCCAGACCGCGAGGGGGAAGCCCGGTCACGAGCGCGTCCACGGGGACACTCGACCGGGGAACCTCGCCCGCGCCGTCCGGCCCGGTGAGTGAAGGGGCGGTGCCGGCCTCCACAGTCGGCGCCGTCACCCCGATGGAACGCGATGTCGCCCCGGGGGCAGGACGGACGGACTTGGCCATCGGCTTTCTCCTCGCGGGTTGCTTCACGTACCTAACGTAGCCACTCGAACCGTATCCACCGGAAGTCCCTGGCGAGGGCCAATGCGGCGTTGACACCTCATGGGTGTCGGCGCGAGAAGGCCGTGGGCGACGGCGTCTGGCTGACGCACGAGGGGCGCCGAGCCTTCGTGGGCGTGTCCGTCTGCGTTCACGTCCGCGTCACTCGGATGTCGGGAACCGCCACCAGTGTGGGGGTCCACCGACCTGAGGAGAACAGATGCATCCCGTGAAGATCGCGGTCGCCACCCTGGTGGTCCTGGCGGCCTCGTCCGCCCAGCTGGCACAGGCAACGCCGGGCCCGACTCCTCCCGGCCAGACCCTCCCCGGTCACTACAGCTTCGCCGTGATCGGCGACGTCCCGTACGGAGCGAGCCAGGTCACCGCCTTCCCGTCATGGGTGTCCGAGATCAACGCGGCGAACCCCGAGTTCACCGTGCACGTCGGCGACATCAAGAACGGGTCGAGCCGGTGCGACGACGCCTACTACCGGTCGATCAAGGCTGAGTTCGACCGGTTCCGTGGACCGTTGGTCTACACGCCCGGCGACAACGAGTGGACGGACTGCCACCGGGCCAACAACGGCTCGTACAACCCTCTGGAGCGTCTGGCGTTCGACCGTTCGGTCTTCTTCAGCCGACCGGGCACCTCTCTGGGGCAGAGCCCGATGACCGTCGCGTCGCAGGAAGTCGCCGGCTTCCCGGAGAACGTGGCGTGGCGGCGGCAGGGCGTGGACTTCGCGACCCTGCATGTCGTCGGCAGCAACGACGACCTGTACCCGTGGACCGGGATCGGTGAGACTGCGCCCACGCCGAAGCAGGTGGCCGAGGAGCACGCACGCATGAGAGACGCGGTCGCCGTCGTCCAGGCGACGTTCGCCGAGGCCCGGCAACGGCACGACCGGGCTGTGGCTCTCTTCATGCAGGCCGACATGTTCGACCCGACCTACCACGTCACCTGGGCGGACGACTCGGCCTTCCAGCCACTCATCCAGACCCTCGTCGAGGAGTCGGCTGGCTTCGACGGCGACGTCTACCTGTTCAACGGCGACTCGCACGTGTACAACGTCGACCGGCCCCTCGCGGCCGGCTCGAACTGGCTGTCCTTCTACGGTGTGACAGGTTCGGCCGACCGGCTCCAGCGCGTCACCGTCGATGGCTCGTCCAACAACAAGGACTGGCTGAGCGTCACCGTCAACCGGCCGGAGGCCGGCGAGACCTTGAGCTGGACACGAGTGCCGTACCAGCACCAGGCGTAGCTCTCCGTACCTCCGGCGCGTGGGACTACTGCTGCGGACCTGGGTTCATGCGCGAGGCGACGTCCCGGTCGAAGACGTCGTCGTCGTCGGGCAGGTCGGTGTGGGCCCCCGGGTTCACGTGACGCGCCCGGCGCCGCGCGCGCTCGTCGAGCCCGAGAACGTCGGTGTTGGGCCCCAGGTTGACCGTCTCGGCGACCTCGCGCTGACGCTCCTCCTCTTCGGCTCCCAGAGGGGTGACGGGACCTGGGCTCATCGCCCCGGCCCGCTGGCGCGTGGTCTCACTGCGGTAGCCGCTGAGCTGAGGCTCATGGGGCTTCGGTTCGTTGGCCTGCGGTTCGTTCATCTGCGGTTCGTCGGTCATCGTCTTGTCCTTTTGTGTCCGTCGCGTGCGTCGGGACTGCCTCGGCGTCGGAAGGAGACCACTACTCAGATTACCCGCGAGCCGAACAGCGGCAAGGTTCTCGCGATCTCCCGTGGCAAACTGCGGCCTTGACGCCTAATACCATTAGGAGAAGACTCGGCACGTGGGGAAGGTCGAGGTCCGGCGGGCACGGGTGGTGGATGCGATCCTCGCGGCCGCCGCCGAGGTGATGTCCGAAGGAGGCGCTGCCTCGCTGTCGCTAGGTGAGGTGGCACGTCGGATGGGCATGCGGACGCCTTCGCTGTACGGCTACTTCGGGAGCCGGGCAGAGCTGTGCGACGAGATCTTCCGTCGTGGCTGGCTCGAGTACGGGCGGATCAGCGCCTCCATCGAGGTGACGCCGGACGGCGAGCTCGGAGAGGAGCTGTGCCAGGGGCTGTACGACTCGGTCAGCTGGGCGAACGAGCACCGTGCTGCCGCAGAGCTCATGTTCTGGCGACCGATCCCGCACTGGGAGCCATCGCCCGCGGCCTACGGCGCTGCGGCAGAGGTTGTGAGCACGACCAGGGGCCTGGTCGGCAAGGCTCAGTCGTTCGGTCTCCTTCGGGCCGACGCCGATGCGGAGGAGATGACTGAGGTCCTCGGCGTCCTGTTCACCGGCGTCATCAGCCAGCAGCTGTCCAACGAGCCCGGCGTGGAGGCGCGCTCGGGCCGTACGAGCCGGTATGCGTCCGCGCTGGCCGACATGTTCATGCACCGCTACGGCACAGAAGTCAGGAGCACACCATGACCGTCACCACCACCCTGCGGGCTCGCGAGCTGCCGCAGACCGCTTCCCGCACAGCCCGCACCAACCTCGCTGCCGAGTACGAAGCACTCCTCACCCAGGTCGACGGCATGGGCGCCGATGACTGGCGCCGGCCGACGGACTGCACCGGCTGGACGGTACGGGACATGGTCGCTCACCTGGCCGGTGCGGCCGAGTGCTCGGCGAGCAAGGCGGGCATGGCCAGGCACTACGGGTACGCCTGGCGAACGTCGATCGGCACCTCAGCCACCTTCGTCGACCAGCTGTGCGCATCTCAGATCCGCTCTCGGACGCAGCTGAGTGTGGGTCAGGTGGCCGAGGACCTCCGCCGATGGGCGCGCGAGGCGCCTGCGAAGGTCGAGGGCTGGCCCCGGCTCCTGCGCCGGCTCCGGCTGCCCGCCTGGACCGGGCTGGCGCGCGGCGCGACGCTCGGCTACTTCCTCGACGTCATCACCATCCGGGACGTCTGGATGCACCGGGTCGACCTCTCCCGAGCGCTCGGTGCCCCCCGGGACGTGACCGAGGCCGAGGCGGAGACCGTCTCTCAGGTGACCCGTGACCTCGATGCCGCATGGGCCGGGGCCGCGGTCGACCTCACGCTCACGGGCCGTGGTGGTGGGACGTGGCGAGTCGGCGCGGGCGAGCCGGTCGCCCACGTCACCGAGGATGCCGTCGCGTACCTGCGGCTGCTCTCCGGGCGCTCTGACGAGTGCGTGCTCCGCTGCGAGGGGGACCAGAGCGTCGCCGATGCGCTGAGGGCCGCGCGCGTCGCCTTCTGAGCGGCCGCGCCAGGCGGCTCTGCGGGTGACCTGGACCGATCCGACCCGTAGCTGTCCGAGGCGGGTCTTCTCCCGGCGCGATTCACGATCTGCGGGTCGGATCGCGTCGGAAGCCCGCGGGAGAGGACGGAGACCGCCGCGAGCAGGCGGGTCAGGCCCGGGACTTCCGTGACCGGCTGGTGCGTGTCGGCAGATCGGCGCACATCACCACCACGCTGCGTGGTGGCAGCGTCATGACGGTCCCGGCAGTGAGGCGGAGGTCGGGGCCAGGAAGCTCGTCGGCGGCGGCGGTGTGGAGCTGGATCCGGTACGCGCTGCCCCAGGGCAGGTCCGGAAGCGTGATCTCCAGGGGGTAGTCGCCGCCGTGGAACCACGAGACGAACGCCTCCGAGGCATCCGACACGTACATGCCGAGCGTTGCCCGGCCGTCGTCGTGCCAGTCGTCGGTGGTCATCTCGCCGGAGTAGCCGTTCAGCCACGCCAGGTCGTACCGCCCGAGCGGGATCCCCCGGCTGTCGCGGACGTCGCTGCGGTGCCGGAAGACGGTCGACCTCAGGACGGGGTGCTCAGCCCGCAGGGCGAGCAGCCGGCTCGTGAACTCGCGGACCTCGTCCCACGCCCCGAGGTCGTCCCACTCGACCCATGAGATCGGCGTGTCCTGGCAGTAGGCGTTGTTGTTGCCCACCTGCGTGCGCCCGAGCTCGTCGCCGGCGGTGATCATCGGGGTGCCGAAGGACAGGACCATGGTGGCGAGCAGGTTCCTCACCTGTCGGCGCCGCAGCGCGTTGACCGCCTCGTCGTCCGTCTCACCTTCGACCCCGCAGTTCCAGGACCGGTTGTCGTCGGTCCCGTCGCGGTTGTGCTCCTTGTTCGCGTCGTTGTGCTTGCGGTCGTACGACACCAGGTCACGGGCGGTGAACCCGTCGTGGGCGGTGATGATGTTGATGCTCGCGTCCGGAGTCCGGCCGCCATGGTCGTACAGGTCGGGCGAGCCGGAGAGGCGGGTGGCGAGCTCCTGCACGCCGGAGGTGTGGCCGCGCCAGTAGTCGCGGACGTAGCCGCGGAACTGGTCGTTCCACTCGCTCCAGCCGGCTCCCCACTTGCCCACCTGGTAGCCGTACGGGCCGATGTCCCAGGGCTCGGCGATGAGCTTCACGTCCTTGAGCACCGGGTCCGACTGCATCTGGGCCTTGAGCGGGTGGTCCTGGTCGACGTGGTGGTTCGCGTCCCGGATGAGTGTCGTGGCCAGGTCGAACCGGAAGCCGTCGACGCCCATCTCCTGGACCCAGTACCGCAGGGAGTCCATGACGAGCCGCTGGACGCCGGGCTGGCTCGTATCGACGGAGTTTCCCGTACCGGTCACGTCGTAGTCGTTCTTGTTGTCGGGGCTGAGCCGGTAGTAGCCGGCGTGGTCGATGCCTCGGAAGCTCAGCGTCGGGCCCTCGTGGCCACCCTCACCCGTGTGGTTGTAGACGACGTCGAGGATCACCTCGATGCCGGCCCCGTGCAGCGCCGCCACCATCTCCTTGAAGTCGGCGACCTGCGCTCCCGGAGCGCGCACGGACCCGTACGCCTCGTGCGGCGCGAAGAAGCCCATCGTGTTGTAGCCCCAGTAGTTGGTGAGGCCGGACCCGACGACGAAGGGCTCGGAGACGAAGTGGTGGATCGGGAGCAGCTCGACGGCGGTCACCCCGGTCGACACCAGATGGTCGACGACGGCCGGGTGGCCCAGCCCTGCGTACGGTCCCCGGAGATGCTCGGGCACCTGGGGGTGGAGACGGGTGTAGCCCTTCACGTGGAGCTCGTAGATCACACTGTCGGCCATCGGCCGCCGGGTGACGGGTGGCGGGGGCGGCGTGGGGGCGACGACGACCGAGAGCGGTACGGCGGAGAACGAGTCGGTCGTGTCGATGAGGAAGTTGGACCCGGCGAGGTGGTCCCTGATCGGGCCGTTGTAGTCGACCCCGCCCGTGTACGCGCGGGCGTAGGGGTCCATGAGGAGGCGGGCCGGGTTGAAGCGCCGACCGGTGGCCGGGTCCCACTTGCCGTGGACGCGGTAGCCGTACAGCTGGCCCTCGCCGACGCCCTCCACGTGCGTCGACCACACGCCACCGACGCACGGCTGGAGGTCGACGTTGTGCTGGCTGTGGTCGAGGGCCACCAACGTGAGCTCGACGCGCGTCGCGCGAGGTGCCCAGAGCGAGAAGGACGTGCCGCTGGCGTCCACGTGAGCGCCGAGCTGCGTGTCCGCTGCCGGTGCCGGAAGTGCCTCCAGGGTCATCAGTTCCTCGGATCGGGGCCGAAACGATTTGCGGCGGCGCGCCGGACGTTTCGACGGGTTGGGTCGCGTGGACTTTACAGGTGTCGACTGCATCGTCCCAATACCACCTTCGGCATCCTCTGCTCCGCGTCTGCTCAGGAGGTCCACGTCACGGTCATGGGGTCGGCGAGGAGGTCGATCGTGCCGACGGCTGGGACCGTCGCGAGGTCATGGGGCAGGGTCGCCGTCCCGTCGACGTACGAGATCCTCAGCGTGAGAGGCACCTCGACCGTGCTCTTGGTGACCTCGGTGGCTGAGACCGTCACCCGGAGGTCGTCCGCCGGGCTGGAGAGCAGGCTCCAGGAGACGGTGCTCGGGTCGGCGGTCGTGACGGCGAGCTTGAAGGGGCACCCGCGCGGTGCGAACGACTTCTGTCCGGTACAGGCGCCCAACGACGAGGTCACTGCTCTCGCCGCGGCGGCACGGCCCGTCTCAGTCAGCTCGAGTCGGAGGTCGTTGGCCGACGGGGTGTCGCTGAGGCGCTTCACGACGAGGGTCCCGCTGCCGTACCGCAGGTGATCCGTCACCGTGGTCAGCGGGTAGCTGCCCGGCAGCAGCACGACCGTGTCGGTCCTGACGGGAAGACCGGCGAGGGACAGCGGCAGGTCGGTGCGCGTCCTGCCCTTCAGCATGATGCCGCCGGAGTTGAGCGACGTGGAGACCTTGTACGTGTTGCCGACGGGCTGCACGGAGATGCGGTCGGTCACGATCTCCCCGCCGAGCCTGTACGAGACCGGCACAACCGTGGAGCTGGTCGCCGGGACGTTGATCTCCGTGATCGCCGCCGTCTCGTGACCCTTGGCCAGGATCTCCCGCGTGATGAACGTGGTGTCCGCGGGGGGCGTGGCGAGCTCCGACAGCATCGTCCTCGCGTCGTTGTCGCGCATGGCCTGGAAGAAGCGGAGCACCGTGTCGGACGGACCCGAGCCGCTGGTCTCGCGGGAGATGACGCGGCCTGTCACGCCGCCGGCTGCGACGGCCAGGACCGCGGCGATGGCGAAGATCGTCCAGCCCGGGAGAGGACGCCGACGCGGGGTCTGGAGTCCGCTCATCACACACCTCCTCGGGCTGGGACAGGCTATCCGACCGTGCCGCTCTACGATCCGTCCATGACAGGACTCCCAGTAACGGGCATCGGCTCGTGGCCGCTCATGACCATCGACGACGCGGTGCACCAGGCGACGGAGCTGTGGGACCTGCCGTACCTCCCGGAGCTGCCGGCCCGCGGGCCCGGCGCGGAGATGGTCGGGCGGGCGCTCGGACTGCTCGAGATCGGGATGGAGCGAGGGCCGAGCCGGTGGCGCGTCGCGCCCACGTACGGTCAGGAGCAGCGCCGGGCGAGGGCGATGCTGCGCGACGACCTGGACGTGCTCGCGGAGGTCCTCGACGGGTACGAGGGGCGTGTCAAGGTGTCCCTCGCCGGTCCGTACACACTGCTGGCCACCGTGGACCTGGCCCGGGGGGAGCCCATGGTTCTCGATCCCGGGGCCCGGCGCGACCTCGTCCAGGCGCACCGCGCCGCGGCCGAGGGACTCGTCGCGAGGCTTCGCTCCCTGGTCCCCGGCGCGGTGCCGGTGCTCCAGCTGGACGAGCCGGCCCTGGGCGGGGTGGCTGACGGCGCGATCGCGACCTCGAGCGGCCTGCGTCGGTGCCCGCCGGTGGAGGCCGAGGAGTACGGACGGGCGTACCGGGAGCTGGTCTCGATGGACGGGGTGGCGGGCGCCCTCGTCGTCCACAGCTG
This sequence comes from Actinomycetota bacterium, assembly GCA_016213595.1. Classification (GTDB taxonomy): domain Bacteria; phylum Actinomycetota; class Actinomycetes; order Propionibacteriales; family Propionibacteriaceae; genus Fen-668. The sequence goes on from JACRAA010000434.1 coordinate 22,093, forward strand.
CGCCCCGGCCCCCTGGCGCACGCTGCGGGATGCAGGCGTACCCGCGTTCGCCGTCGACGCCGACCTGGCGGGTGATGTCGACGCGCTGGCCGAGCACGTGGACGGCGGCGGGGAGCTGTGGCTGGGGATCGTGCCGACGTCGCCGGGCGCCGTGGTGCCCACCGCCGACCAGGTCGTCACCCGCACCCTCGACTGGCTCCGTCCGCTCGAGCTGGGATCCCGTCTCAACGGTCACCTCATGCTGACTCCCGCCTGCGGGCTCGCCTCGGCGACGCCGACGGGAGCGCTGCGGGTGACGAAGGTGCTGCGGGAGGCGGCAGGCCTCGTGGCGGAAAGGCTTTTCGGGTAGGGACGACTGTCAGTGGTCGCTGCTTAGATGGGCTGGTGGGTGATGAGGAGCGCGTGGGTGATGAGGAGAAGGTGCTGACGAACCCGCCGGTCTCGGCGGTACAGCGCCACGCGGAGCTGGCGCAGACGTTGACCGACCACCGGTGGCGCTACTACGTCCTCGATGCGCCGACGATCTCGGACGGCGACTTCGACACGCTCATGCGTGAGCTGCAGACGATCGAGGACACGTACCCGGGCCTGCGGACGCCCGACTCGCCCACCCAGCAGGTGGGAGGCGCGCCGTCGACGACGTTCTCGCCGGTTGCCCACCTTCAGCCCATGATGAGCCTCGACAACGCGTTCGACCGCGAGGAGCTCGACGCCTGGAACGCGCGCGCCGTACGAGAGGTGGGCGCCGGCGCGGTCGCCGCCTCCGGTTACCTGTGCGAGCTCAAGATCGACGGACTGGCGCTCGACCTCGTCTACGAGAAGGGCCGGCTCGTTCGGGCGGCGACTCGCGGTGACGGCCGTACGGGCGAGGACGTCACCGCGAACGTACGGACGATCTCGGCGATCCCCAGGCGGCTCGACGGTGAGGCGCCCGACGTGCTCGAGGTCCGGGGCGAGGTGTTCCTGCCGGTCGCCGCGTTCGCCGACCTCAACGCGTCGCTCGTCGAGGCGGGAAGGGCGCCCTTCGCGAACCCGCGCAACGCGGCCGCCGGCTCGCTGCGTCAGAAGGACCCTCGCGTGACCGCAACCAGGCCGCTGTCCTTCCTCTGCCATGGCCTCGGGGAGGCGACGGGGGTGGGCATCTCCACGCTCAGCGAGGCGTACGAGCTGATGCGCGGCTGGGGGCTCCCGACGAGCGACCAGACGACGAAGTGCACGGACATCGAGGAGGTCTGGGCGTTCATCCTGTCGGCGGGGGAGCGGCGTCACACGTTCGCCCACGAGATGGACGGGGTCGTCGTCAAGCTCGACGACCGAGCGCTGCAGGAGCGGCTCGGGGCTACGTCGAGGGCTCCGAGGTGGGCCATCGCCTACAAGTACCCGCCGGTCGAGGTGACGACCAAGCTGCTCGACATCGCGGTCAACGTGGGTCGTACGGGTCGGGTGACGCCCTTCGCGGTGATGGAGCCGGTCGTCGTGGCCGGGAGCACCGTCTCGCAGGCGACGCTCCACAACGCCTCCGAGGTGAGGCGCAAGGGCGTCCTGATCGGTGACACCGTCGTCCTGCGCAAGGCCGGGGACGTCATCCCGGAGGTCCTGGGTCCGGTGGCCGCCCTGCGTGACGGGACCGAACGGGAGTTCGTCATGCCGACCCACTGCCCGTCCTGCGGAACGGAGCTGCGTCCGGAGAAGGAGGGCGACGCCGACATCCGCTGCCCGAACCAGCGGTCCTGTCCGTCGCAGCTCACGGAGCGGCTGTTCCACCTGGCGTCCCGGCAGGCCCTCGACATCGAGGTGCTCGGCTGGAAGGCGGCGCAGGCGCTGCTGGAGGCAGGCCTGGTCTCGGACGAGGGGGACATCTTCTCCCTCACCGAGGACGACCTGCTGAAGAGCGCGTTCTTCACCACGAAGTCCGGCGCGCTGTCCGCCAACGGCAGGCGTCTGCTGGCGGAGCTCGAGGCTGCCAAGACGAAGCCCTTCTCCCGCTTCCTCGTCGCCCTGTCCATCCGCCACATCGGCAAGGGCGTGGCGCCCGACGTGGCCGCGGTGTTCCCCGACATCGAGGCGCTGCAGTCGGCCAGCGACGAGGAGCTGTCGAGCGTTCCGGGCCTCGGCTCGATCCTCGCGACCTCCATCCGCGAGTGGTTCGCCGTCGACTGGCACCGCGAGATCGTACGGAAGTGGCAGGCCGCGGGCGCCATGCTTCCCTCGCCGCCGGAGGAGTCCGAGCAGGTGCCGCAGACCTTGGAAGGCCTGAGCATCGTGGTCACCGGGTCGCTCCCGGGCTACACGCGCGACAGTGCGACTGACGCGATCGTCGACCGGGGCGGGAAGGCGGTGGGGTCGGTCTCCAGGAGCACAGACTTCGTCGTCGTGGGCGACAACGCCGGCTCGAAGTACGACAAGGCCGTGGCGCTCAAGCGGCCCATCCTGGACGCTGCCGGCTTCGAGGTGCTGCTGCGCGAGGGTGCGGACGCGGCGGCCGGGCTCGCTCGGTTCGAGTAGCGCGACCATCGTGAAGAGCGGGCTGAGACCGTACTCTGGACGTCGTGGCACGACGAGTCTTCACCGACCTCGATCTCAACGCCGACGTCCCCGCCCGAGCCCAGCCGAGCATCGGCGAGTGGGGACCGATCCGGGTGCCGTCCACACGGGCGAAGAAGTGGGCGCGGGTGTGGGTGAGCGTCGCGTTCGTGGTCTCGGCCTCGGCGTTGTTCGGGCTGGGCTACTGGGTGTTCACCAAGCTCAACGGGAGCTGAGCCTGCGGGCGTACCGCTCCGCCGCTCAGACCCCTCAGCGCCCGCCCGCGAGCGTGGCGAGGTGCTGGAGCCGTACGAGCTCGACGGGCAGGTACGCAGGTCCGCCGGTGCGGCCGATGACGATCGCGCGGCCACCCGGAAGTGGCGCCGCGGCGATGAGCGTGTCACCCCAGCCGGGCTGCCAGCCCGCGTCGAGCTCCGCGCCGTACGTGGTGTCCAGGGTCCCGAAGACTCCCAGGTCGGTCCCGTCGATGTCCGGGGCCATGGAGCTGCGGGCGAGCACCCTGCCGGCGGTCACGTCGACGAGGATCGCCCACGACGAGTGGAACACAACCGGCGCCTCCTCGATGAGGATCTGCCCGGCATGGTCGGGTTCGCTCGCCATCCGGTTGAGCGTGGCGATGTCGGACTCCACCCCCCAGTCGGAGTGGTAGTGCGAGACCCACAGCACCTTCACGCCCTCGACCTGTGCGCAGGCGCTGAGCAGGTTCTCGGGCAGCACGCCCTGGGGGAGGCTCAGCATGAAGTCGTCGACCGCATAGTCGGCGCCGCGGTCGATGATCTCCACAGCGTGGATGTCGGCTCCGACGCCACCCAGGGCGCTGGCGACCGCGCCGAGAGACCCGGGACGGTCGGGGAGCTGGACCCGAAGCAGCAACATGGGGCCCATCCTGAGGTACGTCGAGGCCGGCTCATCGCCAATTCCCACGCCCCGGCTACGAAACGGTCTCCGTGTCAGGGAACGTCTCGGAACCGTAACCCCCGCGACACCTTCGGCACGCGCGGTCACGGGGTCACCTCCAGGTCCATCGAGCGCAGGAACGCGTCGACCCCGGTGACGCAGACCTCGTACGGCGGCCGGATGAAGGTCTGCGGTGTGACCACGAAGCGGTTGGACCGTACGGCCTGGCCCTGACGGTCCTTGAGGTCGTACCCGTTGAGCACGTAGCCGCACTTCTCGCTGACCCGTCGAGAGCTCGGGTTGTCCGCCCAGGCCCCGGAGGTCATCTCCGCCGCGCCGAGGTGGTCGAAAGCGAACGCGAGGATCGCCTGACGCATGAGGGTGCCCGTGCCGCGGCCCTGGTGGGCGAGGCCGAGCCAGGAGCCGGTCTCGGCTGTACGGAGGACGGGGAAGGACTCGGTCATCATGTCCTGCGCGCCGACGACGAGGCCGTCGCGCTCTACGGCGAACATCAGCGTCCAGCTCGCCGGGGTCATCGAGGCCCACGTGCGGTAGTAGAACTGGAGGCTCGTCAGCGGCTGCTTCTCCTCGAGGTTCCACGGCCTCAGGAACGGTCGGGACTCGGCCGCGTGGATCCCCTCGGCAGCGAGCTCAGCCACCCGGGGCCCATCGGACTCGCGCAGGGCGCGCAGCGTCACAGGCCCGCACTCGATGCGGAGGCCGAAGGCCGGGAAGATGTCGACGAGGTCCATGTCGTGAGCCAACCAGAAGCGGGCACGCCCAGTCATCCGATTTCCGGGCGCGGGGGATCGGCCAGCTCCAGCAGCCGGCGCATACCGAGATGCGAAGTGGGGTACTGCACCCGTGGCTGCACCGGCAGTCACATGGCTGCACCGGCAGTCACATCTGGAAGGGGTTCCATGGGCACCTGGGTCTGGATCGTCATCGCGGTTGTCGTCGTCATCGTGGTCGTGGTCCTGGTGATGACCGGCCGGAAGCGCAAGGAGGCCGAGCTGGCCCGGCGCCAGGAGAAGGCCGAAGAGCTGCGGAGCCGCGGGCAGGACGAACAGCTGCGTGCGAAGGAGGCTGCTGCGGCGGCCGCGCAGCAGGACGCGGACGCCCAGCGCGCCCGGATGGAAGCCGAGAGGCTTGAGCGTCAGTCGCACGAACACGCCGTCGAGGCCGATCGCGCCCGCGAGGCTGCACAAGGTCATCTGAATGAGTCGTCGCGCCTCGCCCCACGCGACCAGCACATCGACTCCACACGTGAAGACCGGGACAACCTGTCGCGCGTCATCCAATCTGACACATCACTCGACCCGCGGGCCGACAGGCTCGGCGAAGGCCGCGGGGATCGGGGGACGGATGGTCCCTCTCGCCGGATGTAGCCGCCGCTCGCGGGAGCAGGGTGCGGTCAGGCCAGACCGATTTCAATGATGTAGGCGTCGTGGTCCGAGAGCCGGCCTCCGGCTGTCGCTTGCCCGGCCCTGCCCCTCGACCCGGCCCAACGCGCCATGCTGAACCCTTTCGCTCCAAGGACGGCGACCCAACCGAATGACTAGGCGTCGCCTCGTCTGTCCGAGGCGCGCAGATCGAGACGTTCGCGCGGGAACGCCCGGCCACCGCAC
>JACRAA010000443.1 GCA_016213595.1 Actinomycetota bacterium
ATCGCGGTCGCGTACACCCCGTCCGTCGACGTGCTCGCCCTCGGGCTCGGCGTCGTGGCCGTGGGCGTGTTCGGCCTGCTCGTCCGGCGCTGGTCCGCCTTCTTCGCGTCGCGGGCCTGGGGCATGCCGGTGATCCTGCTGCCCGTGGCCGCGGCGGCCTGGTTCTTCGTGCACGCGTCCGGCATCCACGCGACCATCGCGGGCGTCCTTCTGGGGATGTGCGTACCCGTCGGGCGGACGGCGCACGAGGACCCGGAGCAGCCCGGCCTCGCGGAGAGGATGGACCACCTGGTCAGGCCATTCTCGGCGGGGGTGGTCGTGCCCGTGTTCGCCCTCTTCTCGGCCGGGGTCGCAGTCGGCAGCCTGTCCGGGCTCGCCGCATCGCTGCGGAACCCTGTCACGCTGGGCGTCATCGCCGGCCTCGTCATCGGGAAGCCCGTCGGGATCGTCGCGACGTCGTTCCTCGTGACCCGCTCGCGCCACCTGTCGCTCGACGAGTCCATCGGCTGGCCGGATGTCATCGGCGTCGGGGTGCTGGCGGGCATCGGGTTCACCGTGTCGCTGCTCGTCGCGGAGCTGAGCTTCCCGACGCGGCATCCCTCCCACGACGACGCCAAGCTCGGAGTCCTGGTCGCGTCGCTCGTCGCGTCGGTGCTGGCCGCGGTCGTCCTCGGCGCGAGGAACCGTCGTTACCGGGCCTGGGAGCGATCCGACGCTGCGGTCGCGGAGTGACCGTAGGTCAGGCGACCCTGTGGCCGGCCGGTGCCTTGCCGCGGTCGCGGCGGAACAGGAGCCACGCGGCGAGCACGCCGCCGATGGCGCCGCCGAGGTGTCCCTGCCAGGAGACACCGGCGCTCAGCGGGAACACGCCGAGCAGCACGGACCCGTAGACGAGGGCCACGACGAGCCCCAGCACGATGTGAGGCCAGCGGCGGCTGAGGAAGCCGCGGACGATGAGGTACGTGACCCAGCCGAAGATCACGCCGGACGCGCCGAGCACGAGGTAGTGGATGGGGGTCAGCAACCAGGCGAGGATGCCGGAGCTGACCCACCCGGACACCGTCGCGACCACCCACTGGCGCAGGCCGCTCGCCCACAGCACGGTTCCGAGGACGAACAGCGGCAGCGAGTTGGCGGCGACGTGGGCGAAGCTCGCGTGGAGCAGGGGGGCGAACACGATGCCGTCCAGGCCGACGAGGTCCCAGGGCCGGATGGCGAACGCGTCGAGCGCATGGTTCATGAGCGTGTCCACGCCCTCGATGAGCCACAGCACCACGACGACGCCGGCCATGACGAGGGCGCCCGTACGGAGTCGAGCCCAGTCGATCGTGGCGCGTGACATGAAGCAAGGATGGCACCCCAGGTCGTACCCAGTGTGGACGTGGGGAGAACGCACAGGGGGCGGCGGAGAACGCACCGGTCGGCGATGGCGAGGCGGCGAGGCTGTCGTCACGAGCCGCTACCCTCGTCCGGTGGCAGGTCCGCTCCCCGACGGTGACCCCGTACCCGACGACGGGTCCCTTCCGGCGTCCGCCCTGGCAGCCGGTGACGGCACGCTGGCCCTGTACCTGCACGTTCCGTTCTGCGCGAGCCGGTGCGGCTACTGCGACTTCAACACGTACACGGCGGCCGAGCTCGGAGCCTCACCGGGCGCCTCGCAGACCTCGTACGTCGACGCGGCGCTCGCCGAGGTCGCCCTCGCACGCCGCGTGCTCGGCCCGAGGACCGTCACCAGCGTCTTCGTCGGCGGCGGCACCCCCACGCTCCTGGCGTCCGAGACCCTCGTCACACTGCTCGGCGCCGTCCGCGACACGTTCGTCCTGGCCGACGACGCCGAGGTCACCACGGAGGCGAACCCCGAGTCCGTGACTCCGGAGTCGCTGGCGGCTCTTCGCGAGGGCGGCTTCACCCGCGTCTCGTTCGGGATGCAGTCGGCCGTACCGCACGTCCTGCACACACTGGACAGGGTCCACACGCCCGGCCGTGCGGCAGAGGCAGTCGCCGAGGCGCGCGGCGCCGGCTTCCGAGACGTGTCGCTGGACCTGATCTACGGCACCCCGGGGGAGTCCGTCGGCGACTGGCGTACATCGCTGGAGGCCGCACTCGCCGCTTCACCGGACCACGTCAGTGCGTACGCCCTGATCGTCGAGGAGGGGACCCCCCTGGCCCGGCGGATCCGTCGCGGGGAGCTGGCTGCGCCCGACGATGACGACCTCGCGGACAAGTATGTGCTCGCCGACGGGCTGCTGCGGGAGGCGGGCTACGACTGGTACGAGCTGAGCAACTGGGCGCGCCCTGGGCATGAGTGTCGCCACAACATCGCGTACTGGCGTTCCGCGGACTGGTGGGGCATCGGAGCGGGAGCCCACTCACACGTCGGCGGCGTGCGCTGGTGGAACGTGAAGCACCCCGTGACGTACGGGCAGCGCCTCGGCGCCGGCCGCAGCCCCGGTCAGGCCCGCGAGCTCCTCACCGCCGACCAGCAGCGCGTCGAGCAGGTCCTCCTCGAGAGCCGGCTCGCCGACGGGCTGGCCGCGTCGCGCCTCCTCCCCAGCGAGCTCGCCCGTGTCGGTGACCTGGCCGGGCGCGGGCTGGTCGTACAGCACGATGACCGGCTCGTGCTCACGCTCAAGGGCCGCCTGCTCGCGGACGCCGTCGTCCGTGACCTGCTCGACTGAACGCGCCCGGTCCGGCGAGTCCTCCCCGGCTCCCCCGCAGGTCGTGGCCTAGCCTCGCGGGGTGCCAGGAGATCGCTACCGGGACGTGCTCGCGCCGGAGAACCGCCCACGCAAGGTCCCGCCGCCCAAGGTGACCGTCGAGCGCGACATGGTCGTCGAGGAGGGGCTGACGGGGTTCTGCGGAGCGGTCGTGGCCTGGGAGAACGGCATCGTGGTGCTTGAGGACCGCCGGCTGAGGCGCCGCTCGTTCCCCATGGGGAAGGGCTTCCTCCTCGAGGGGCGGCCGGTCGAGCTCGTCTCGCCCGCACGGCAGGCGCCGGTACGACCGACGCACACAGCCTCCGGGTCGCGGGTCGCGGAGGCGGCCCGGGCGCGCGTGGCCGCCCCCAGCCGCATCTACGTGGAGGGCCGTCACGACGCGGAGCTGGTCGAGAAGGTGTGGGGCGACGACCTGCGGCACGTGGGGGTCGTCGTCGAGTACCTCGGCGGGGTGGACGACCTCCCTGCCATCGTCGAGCAGTTCCGTCCGAGCCGGGAGCGCCGCCTGGGTGTCCTGGTCGACCACCTGGTCGCCGGCAGCAAAGAGACCCGTCTCGTCGACCAGGTCCGTACAGGCGCCTTCGGGGCGTACGTGCTGGTCACCGGCCACTCGTACATCGACGTCTGGCAGGCGGTGAAGCCCGCGACAGTCGGCATCCCTGGCTGGCCGGAGGTGCCGAAGGGCGAGGACTGGAAGAAGGGCACCTGTGCCCGCCTCGGGTGGCCGCACGCTGACCAGGCCGACATCGCCGCGGTGTGGCGCTCGATCCTCGGCAAGGTGACGACCTGGAAGGACCTGGACCCGCGTCTCGTCACCGAGGTCGAGCGGCTCATCGACTTCACCCAGGACCTCTGAGGGGGCTGCCCGGCCCTCGGGCGGCAGCGAGCCATCGCCGTTTTGGCTGGTCAGATCGCGGGCTGGCCCGTCAGCGGCCGTTTCCGCTCATCTGGACAGCGAAAACGGCGGTCCTGCTACCTCTACCCTTGCCCCGTGGCTGAACTCCTGCATGGCGAGTACAAGGTCCCCGGCGGCAAGCTCGTGGCGGTCGACCTGCACGTCGACGAGGGGCATCTGGCCGAGGTCAAGGTCAGTGGCGACTTCTTCCTCGACCCCGACGAGGCGCTCGAGGTCATCGACGAGGCGCTCCAAGGGCTCAGCGCCACGAGCGGGGTGGGCGAGCTGGCCGGTCACATCGAGCAGGCGCTGGACCAGGCCCGGGCCGACACCAGGCTCTCCCGGCCTGTCACGATGGCCGGCTTCGACGCCCGCGCCGTCGCCATGGCTGTACGTCGCGCCCTCGGTCACGCCACCGGCTGGGGCGACCACACCATCACCTACCTCGACCCGGGGCCCCTCGACCCGGCCCTGCACGCCGCGCTGGACGAGGTGCTGGGCCGCGAGCTCGCCGCCGGCCGGCGTGGCCCCACCTTCCGGTTCTGGGAGTGGGAGAACAGGGCCGTCGTCATCGGCTCGTTCCAGTCGCTGCGCAACGAGGTCGACGCGGAGGCGGCCGAGCGGTACGGCGTGCAGGTCGTGCGACGGATCTCCGGCGGCGGCGCGATGTTCATGGAGGCGGGCAACTGCATCACGTTCTCCCTCGTGGTGCCCGAGTCGCTCGTCGACGGGCTGAGCTACGAGCAGTCGTACGCCTTCCTCGACGAGTGGGTGCTGACGGCGTTGGCGGCCCTCGGCGTGAACGCGTCGTACGCCGGGCTCAACGACATCGCCTCGCCCGCCGGCAAGATCGCGGGCGCCGCCCAGAAGCGGTTCGTGGGCGGGGCGGTGCTGCACCACGTGACGATGGCGTACGACATCGACGCCGACAAGATGCTCGAGGTGCTCCGGATCGGTCGCGAGAAGCTGAGCGACAAGGGGACGAAGAGCGCCAACAAGGGCGTCGACCCCGTACGGTCACAGACCCGTCTGCCACGCGCTGAGGTCATGGCGTCGTTCCTGGAGACGTTCCGCCGCCTGTACACGGTCGTCGACGGCAGCCTGAGCGACGAGGAGCTGGCGCGCGGCGAGGAGCTCGTACGGACCAAGTTCGCGAACCCGGAGTGGACCGCACGCGTGCCCTGACCTAGCCGGGTGCCGACGGCGGGAGCCCTGGTGACGCTAGCCTTTCTGGGATGACGGAGACGACCTCGCCGACCGTGCTCGTACCTGACTCCGTCACGGGACTGACGCACACCGAGGTCGAGGCCCGCGTCAGGGCCGGCGAGACGAACGCCGTCGTCGAGGTGACGAGCCGCCCGCTCTCCGAGATCGTTCGCGCCAACGTCTTCACCAGATTCAACGGGCTCCTCGGCGCGCTGCTCGTCCTGGTGCTGCTCACCGGTTCCTACAAGAACGCCCTGTTCGGGATCGCGCTGGTCGTCAACTCGGTGCTCGGCATCGCCCAGGAGTGGCACGCCAAACGGAAGCTCGACTCGCTCGCCGTGCTGCACTCGCCGACCGCGACCGTGCTGCGCGACGGGGTCTGTACCGAGGTGCCCAGCGCCGGCATGGTTCGCGGCGATGTGGTCGCGCTCCGGCCGGGCGACCAGGTCAGTGCGGACGGTCCCGTGCTCGTCTCGGACAACCTCGAGGTCGACGAGTCGAACCTCACGGGCGAGTCGGACGCGGTCGACAAGGCCGTCGGCGAGCAGGTCTCGAGCGGTACGGCCGTGGTGGCCGGTACGGGCTGGTACCGCGCCGAGGTGGTGGGGCCTGACGCGACTGCCCAGAAGCTGGCGGCTGAGGCCAAGAAGTTCACGCGTGCCCACTCGGAGGTGCAGCACTCCACGAACGTGCTGCTCCGCTGGCTCACGTGGATCGTGCTCGTCATGCTGCCGATCTCGGCCTGGTCCCAGTGGCGGGCTGTCCGCGACCAGGGCTGGCAGGAGGTCGTGCTGCGGACCGCTGCGGGCATGGTCGGTCTCGTCCCCGAGGGCCTCGTCGTCCTCACCACGCTCGCCTTCCTCCTCGCCGCGGTGCAGCTGACCCGCAAGCAGGCCCTGGTCCAGGAGCTGCCCGCGGTCGAGCTGCTCGCCCGCGTCGACGTCCTCTGCGTCGACAAGACCGGAACCCTCACGGAGGGGGAGATCGCGTTCGAGTCGCTCCACGTCGTCGACGGCGAGTCCGAGAAGGACGTCCGGCAGGTCCTGGCAGCGCTGTCGCACGAC
>JACRAA010000444.1 GCA_016213595.1 Actinomycetota bacterium
AGGTCCGCGCAGTGGCGCAGCTCCGGCAGCGACGACCGGAACTTGGGGGAGAACTGGTTCTGCACGGCGACCAGCTTGTCGCCGAGGATGCTCCGGGCGATGTCGATCTGCTCCACGGACGCGTTGGAGACGCCCGCCAGCTCGATGGTCCCCTCGTCGAGCAGCTGCTGAAGGGCACCGATGCTCGCCTCGTACGGGACCTTCGGATCGGGGCGGTGGTAGTAGTACAGCCCGATCGGCGCGCCGAGGCGCTCGGCGGAGGCGCGACCGGCCACGAGCAGGTGCTCGGGCGAGCCGTCCTGCGTCCACGAGCCGTCGCCGGGACGCAGGTGGCCACCCTTCGTGGCCACGACGACATCGCGAGTCCCGGAGCCGTACTCCTTCAGCGCCTTGGCGATCAGCCGTTCGTTGTGACCGACCTCGCCGGGGAGGAGGTGGTACGCGTCGGCCGTGTCGATGAGCGTCACGCCGGCGTCGAGCGCGGCGTGGATCGTCGCGATCGACCGCTGCTCGTCGGGACGGCCTTCGATCGACATCGGCATCCCGCCGAGACCGATGGCGCTGACCGTACGGGGACCGAGCTGACGCTGCTTCATGTTTCCTCCTGCGATGGTTGACCGAAACCAACCTAGCGAGCCCGTACGCAGGGTCCAGGGGGTTCCAGGAAGATGCCGGACTGGCGTGGTACGGACCGTCAGGATGCGGGCGCACCCGCCGGCACGGACCTGCGGACGAGTCGGTCCACGACCTCGAACGCGAGGTCCAGCACGATCGCCAGGCCCATGACGACGAGGGAGGACGCGACCATCATCGGGTAGTTCTGCGTCTTCAGTCCCAGGAAGAGGAAGCGGCCCAGGCCCCCTGCCCCCACGTACGCGGCGAGGGTCGCTGTGGCCAGCACCTGCAGCACCGCGGACCGGACTCCGCCCAGCAGGAGCGGCATCCCGAGCGGGGCCTCGACGCGGGTGAGGATCTGCCATTCCGTCATCCCCATGGCACGGGCCGCGTCGACCGAGTCGCGCGGAGCGCCTTCGACGCCGGCGTACGCACCGGCGAGCACCGATGGCAGCGCGAGCAGCACGAACGCAAGCATCGGGGCGTCGAGCCCGATCCCGAGGAGGAGGCCGAACAGGGTCACGACGCCCAGCGTGGGCAGGGCGCGAGCGGCGCCGGTGGACGAGACGATCACGGTACGGAACCGGTGCGCGTGCCCCACGGCGTAGCCGAGCGGGATCCCGATGACGCACGCCACCACGGTGGCCACAGCGGTGTACCAGAGGTGTTCGGCCATGCGTGCCTGCCAGCCGTTCGGGCCGGACATGTTCGCGGGGTCGGACAGCCACTGGAGAGCGGCGACGAGGTAGCTCATGCGGTCACCATCGCCTGGTCCTCCACCTCGCGCCGAAGGCCGCGCATCATCGCGGGCCGTTCCCAGGGCATCAGCAGGCGGCCGAGGAGCACGAGACCGAGGTCCACCACGACCGCGACCACGACAGTGGCGACGATGCCGGCGAGCACCTCGGCGAAGATGCCCCGCTGGAAGCCGTCGGTGAACAGAAGCCCGAGGCTGTTGACACCGAGCAGGGCGCTGACCGGTACGAGGCTCACGGTGCTCACAGCCACGACCCTCAGCCCGGCCAGCAGCGCGGGCCCGGCGAGCGGGAGCTGGACCGCGAAGAAGCGGCGCCAAGGCCCGTACCCCATGGCGGTCGCGGCGAGCACGGTGTCGCTGCTCACGGCGTCGAGCGCGTCCGCGGCGTAGCGCACCATGAGGGCGACCCCGTACAGGCCGAGGGCCGCCACGACGTTGACGAGCGACCGGACGGAGGTGCCGAGCACCAGGGGCAGGATGATGAACAACGGCAGCGACGGGATCGCGTAGATGAGCCCGGCGAACAGGAGCAGTATGAAGCGCGACCGGCGGAACCTGCTCGCGAGCCAGGCGACGGGGACCGCGACGACGAAGCTGATGACGATGGCCGGCAGGGCCAGCAGCACGTGCGCCCAGGTGGCACCGGCGATGGTGCCGACGTTGTCGAGGATCCAGGTCACGCGAGCCGCCCCACAGGTCGTCCGCTGGGGTCGACGACGAGGTGGCCGTCGACGTGGAGCGAGCGGGCACCGTCCAGGCCGAGGAAGCTGGTGACGAAGTCGTCCTTGGGGCTGGCCATGATCTCCGCCGGGCTGCCCTGCTGCGCGATCCGGCCTCCCTTCATGAGGATGACGATCTTGTCCCCCAGGGCGATCGCCTCGGCGATGTCGTGGGTCACGAACAGGATGGTCTTCCCCAGCTCGGCCTGGAGGCGCAGCAGCTCGCGCTGGAGGTCCGCGCGGACGATCGGGTCCACCGCCCCGAACGGCTCGTCCATGAGGAGGATGTTGGGGTCGGCGGCCAGGCCGCGCGCCACCCCGACCCGCTGCTGCTGCCCCCCGGACAGCTGCCACGGATACCGCCGCGCCATGGAGCGGTCGAGGCCGACGATCTCCATGAGCTCCAGCGCGTGCTTCCGGGCGTCCCGTACCGACGTGCCCCTCAGGACGGGCACGGTGGCGATGTTGTCCACGGTCGTCCGGTGCGGCAGCAGACCCGAGTTCTGCATGACGTAGCCGATGCTCCGTCGCAGCTCGACGGGGTTCCGGTCCGCCACGTCGACGTCGTCGATGAGGACCTGTCCGCTCGTCGGCGTGACGAGCCGGTTCACCATCCGCAGCATCGTCGTCTTGCCGCAGCCGCTCGACCCGACGAGGACGGTGATCTCGTGCGACGCCGCTGTCAGGTCCAGGTCGGAGACAGCGAGCGTGCCGTCGTCGTACGACTTCGACGCGTTCCGGAACTCGATCATGACCCACCTTCCCACGTGCGCATCCCACGCCTTCAAACTCCGATGGGCTGGTGTGCATTCCTGCTCGGCAAGGGCTCGAGTGCCTGAAGGAGGAAGTCCACACCTTTCACAGGGCGTTTCTCGCGCCCTGGGTACTGTGACCTAGGAGGTGAGGGGATGGGCGAGGGGGACCTGGCGCGACAGGCGCCGCTCACGCTGGCGACGGGGGCGGTCGGGATCGTGTACGACCGAGCGGTCCTCGGCGCGGCGCTGAACGACCTGCGAGCCCGGGAGTACCGGGTGGCCGCGTTCGACTGCCGACGCTGGTCGAACCCGCTCGAGGCAGGTCAGGAGCTCGGGGCTGCCCTC
>JACRAA010000433.1 GCA_016213595.1 Actinomycetota bacterium
AGGGCGTGTCGGAGGCCCTCTCCCGTTCCTCCGAGCGGTACGGCGTCTCGTCGGGCCTGATCGTGACGATGCTGCGCCACCTCTCCGCGGACTCGGCGATGGAGGCCTACGAGCAGGCACTCGCGAGCGGCGTCCCGCTGCTGGGCATCGGCCTGTGCTCGACCGAGCTGGGCAACCCGGCGAGCCGGTTCCGCGAGGTGTTCGACCGGGCCCGCGCCGACGGCCTGCACACCGTCGCCCATGCCGGCGAGGAGGGCGACGCCGGCTACGTACGGGACGTGCTGGACACGCTGCGGGTCGAGCGGGTGGACCACGGGGTCCGGGCCGTCGAGGACCCGCTGCTCGTCGAGCGCCTGGTGGCCGACGAGATCCCGCTGACGGTCTGCCCGCTGTCGAACCTGCGGCTCAGGGGCGTGGACGACCTCGCTTCGCATCCGCTGGCCGTGCTGCTGCGCGCGGGCGTGATGGTCACGGTGAACTCGGACGACCCTGCCTACTTCGGCGGCTACCTCGACGACAACGTCGAGGCTGTACGAGCCGCGCTCGGCCTCAGCGACCCCGAGATCCGCACGCTCGCCCTCAACAGCATCGCCGCGAGCTTCGCGTCCGGCGCCGAGAAGCAGGAGCTGGCGGCCACCTGGGAGGCGGCGCCCGTTCTCTGAAGGGCCGCGCTCCCGGCCGGGATCCCTTGGTAGGTTGACGCCCACAGACACCCGGGAGGTGAGGATGAGCGTCGACATCCTCCTTCTCCTGGGGGCCTTCATCGTGCTCGCCGGGGTCATCGTCGCGAAGATCGGCGAGCGGCTCGGACTGCCCGCCCTGCTCCTGTTCCTCGGCCTCGGCGTGCTCCTGGGCCTTCCGTCGGGGGGTACGAGCTTCAACAACCCGAGCCTCGCCCACGACCTGGGCTTCGCGGCGCTCGTCCTCATCCTCGCCGACGGCGGCCTGTCCACGAAGTGGCGCGACATCCAGCCGGCGATCTGGCCGGCCGTCCTGCTCGCGACGCTCGGCGTGGCCGTCACCGTCGCGCTCATGACCGCGTTCCTCGTGGCGCTGAGGGTCCCCCTGGCCGTGGCCGTCGTCGTCGCGGCCGTCATGGCGCCCACCGACTCGGCGGCCGTCTTCTCGATCCTGCGCAAGGCACCGCTCCCGTCGCGACTGCGGGCCACGCTCGAGGGCGAGTCCGGCCTCAACGACGCCCCGACCGTGCTCCTCGTCATCGCGGCGACCGAGCTCGCGCTGGGCCGGACGACGTACGCCGATGCGCCCATGACGGCTCTCCTCATCGCCGCGGAGCTCGTCGGCGGTGTCCTGCTCGGCGTGGTCGTCGGCTGGGTGGGGGTCCGCCTGCTGCGTAACCTGGCGCTGCCCAGCTCCGGGCTGTACCCGCTGGCGGCCCTCGGCTGGGCCGTCATCTCGTACGGCGTCGGCGTCCTCGCGCACGTGTCGGGTTTCGCCGCCGTCTACGTGTGCTCGGTCGTCATGTCGAACGGCAAGCTGCCGCACCGCCACGCGACGCGCTCCTTCGCCGAGGGCATCGGCTGGGTCTCCCAGATCGGCCTGTTCGTCATGCTCGGCCTCCTCGCGACGCCGGCCCGCATCACGTGGGGCGTCGTCGGGCTCGCCGTCGTCGCGAGCATGTTCCTCACCGTGGTGGCGAGGCCGTTGAGCGTGCTCGCCTGCCTCTCTCCGTTCCGCACCCCGCTGCGCGAGCAGGTCTTCGTGTCGTGGGCCGGTCTGCGCGGAGCCGTGCCCATCATCCTGGCGACGATCCCCATGGCAGCCGGCATGCCCGGCGCCAGCCAGGTCTTCGACCTCGTCTTCGTGAGCGTCATCGTGCTGACCCTGCTCAACGCGCCGTCGCTGCTGTGGGTGGCGAAGAAGCTCGGGCTGTCCACGGACACCCGGGAGATCGACATCGAGGTGGCCCCGCTGGACGAGGTCGAGGCGGACCTGCTGCAGGTACGGATCACCGAGGACTCGCGGCTCCACGGCGTGTCGGTGAGCGAGCTGCGGCTGCCGCCGAACAGCCAGGTCAGCCTCGTGATCCGGGGCGACCGTACGTTCACGCCGCACGGCCGGGACATCCTCCGCTCGGGCGACGAGCTGCTCGTCGTGACGCCCTCGGCCGTACGGGAGAAGGTCGAGGACAGGCTCAAGGCCGTCGACCGGGCGGGACGGCTCGCGGGCTGGTGGCTCGGGGGCTGACGGCTATACGGAGGCCGACGGCTCGGCAGCCGCGCTGCCGGCTACGACTTCTTGACGGTAGGGCTACCGCTGCCGCTGGGGCTGGGGCTCCCGGAGACGAGCTGCGACTTGGGAAGGCACGCGTTGCCGTTGGGTACGGGCACGGCCGTGGCGAAGCCCGTGGCCGGCATCGTCTTGTCGGTCTTCTCGCCCACGAGAACATCGACCGTGCCGTCGTTGCGGTTGTCGGCCCGCAGGGTGGCCCCGGGGAAGTTGCTGGCGACCAGCTTGACCGCGGGCAGGTCGACGGTCCCACCGATGATGACCGGGGTGGTGATCGTCTCGTTGGTGTTGCTGACGACGGAGATGTTGTAGCCGCGTGCCTTGAGCGCCTTGGCGACCTCGGTCGCGTACCCCTTGAGGTCGCCCCCGTTGAGGACCCGTACGGTCACCTTGTCCGGGGTGAGCTGGGCAACGGGCTGGGTGACGCAGGCGTTCGCCGTGCTGACGGGGACGGTGAGGACGGCCTTGTAGCCCCACCAGGCGCCGTAGCCCAGGACGACGAGGAGCACGACGAGCGTGACCGGCGTCCGTAGCCAACGGATCACATCACGTACGGACACCAGCACCACCGATCACTTCAGTTCGAGCACCCTAGCGTGCACAGTCTGCCGTTGTTGCAGTGCCGCGCGCAGGGCCCGGTGCAATCCGTCCTCGAGGTACAGCTCGCCGCGCCACTTCACGACGTGCGCGAAAAGGTCCCCGTAGAACGTCGAGTCCTCCTCCAGCAGGGCCTCCAGGTCCAGCATCCGCTTGGTCGTCACGAGCTGGTCGAGACGTACCTGCTGGGGGGTCACGGCGGCCCACTGCTTCTGCACGTAGCCGTGGTCGGGGTACGGCCTCGACTCGCCCACGCGCTTGAAGATCACGGCGGTCAGCCTACCTGCGCGGCTCAGAGAGCGACCGGGCTCAGCTCGACCGCCGTCCACGACACGGGCGGCAGGACGAGCCGGAGCCGGCCGTGCGCGAGCTCGCACGTCGGTGTCTGCCGCAGCGCCACCCGCTCCTGGTCGTCGAGCGTGTTGGCGGCGCCGAGGTCCTCGTCGTACAGCGTCTGCGCGGACGCGACCGTCAGCCCACCGAGCGCCGACACGTCGATGACGACCTCGGCCTCGTCGCCGAGCGAGCGGTTGACGAGGAAGACCGAGGTGGTCGCGTCGGTCGCGTCGTGGGTGGCTACGGCGTCGACGAGGGGGACCTCCCCGTACTGGCTGGTGCCGTACGTGGGGGACTCGAGCCGTACGTCGAGGGCGCGGCCACGGGCGAGGCGGGAGGTCGTCGCGAAGGGGAAGAAGATCGTCTGCCGCCAGGCAGGGCCGCCCGGCTCGGTCATGATCGGGGCGATGACGTTGACGAGCTGGGCGATCGAGGCCGCCTTCACGCGGTCCGCGTGCTTGAGCAGCGAGATCAGGAGGTTGCCGACGACGACGGCGTCGACGACCGAGTACTGGTCCTCGAGCAGGCGCGGCGCCACCGGCCAGTTGCCGATGCCGCTGATCTTGTCCACGTTCTCGTACCGGTCCTGGTACCAGACGTTCCACTCGTCGAACGAGACGGCCATCTTCTTGCTGCTGCCACGGACGGCGCCGACGTGGTCGGCGGTCGCGACGACGGTGTCGATGAAGCGGTCCATGTTGACGGCCGAGGCGAGGAAGGCCTGCGTGTCGCCGCCGGTCTCCTGGTAGTACGCGTGGCACGAGATGAAGTCGACGTCGTCGTACGCATGGCCGAGGACGACTCGCTCCCACTCGCCGAACTCGGGCATCTGGGAGTTCGACGACCCGCAGACGACGAGCTCCAGGTCGGGGTCGACCTGGCGCAGCGCCCGTGCGGTCTGGGTGGCCTTCGTCCCGTACGCGTCCGGCGTGAGGTAGCCGAGCTGCCACGGCCCGTCCATCTCGTTGCCGAGGCACCACATGCGGATGTCGAACGGCTCCGTACGGCCGTTGGCGGCGCGCTGGTCGCTTCGCGCCGTACCGGCGGGGATGTTCGCGTACTCCAGGAGCTCCAGCGCCTCCGGCATGCCGCGCGTGCCGAGGTTGACGGCGAGCATGACCTCCGCGCCCACCCGCTCGGCCCAGTCGGAGAACTCGTGGAGGCCCACCTGGTTGGTCTCGGTCGAGTGCCAGGCCGGCTCGAGGCGCCGCGGTCGCCGCTCGCGGGGGCCGACGCTGTCCTCCCAGCGGAAACCGGAGACGAAGTTGCCGCCGGGGTAGCGGATGGTGGTCACGCCCAGCTCGCGCACCAGGTCGATGACGTCCGTCCGGAAGCCCTGCTCGTCCGCGAGGGGATGCCCCGGCTCGTACAGCCCGTCGTAGACGCAGCGTCCGAGGTGCTCGACGAAGGACCCGAAGAGCCGTCGCGAGATGTCGCCGATGGCGAAGCGGGGGTCGATCGTGAGGCGTGTGCTGAACATGGCCGTCCGTTCGGGGAGGGGGCGTCTGGTCCTTTGGAAGGCTACTGGGATGCGCTCGATGAGGGTACGCAACGGGCTGGGCGATGCCGCTCCCCCGAACAGACTCCGCTGTGCCAGTCTGTCCGCATGGCTGACGACGCGGTCGCACGGATCACCAAGGGCTACACCTTCGAGGGGGCCACGCTCGACCTCGGGGACCTGGTCGTCGAGGGGGCGCCGGTCCCCGACGCGAGGATCCGGATCCCACTGAGCATGCTCAACCGCCACGGTCTCGTGGCGGGCGCCACCGGTACGGGCAAGACGAAGACGCTGCAGATGCTCGCGGAGCAGATCTCGGCGGCAGGCGTGCCGGTGTTCGCCGCCGACATGAAGGGCGACCTGTCGGGCCTGGCATCGCCGGGAGAGCCCAGCGAGAAGGTGCTCGCGCGGACGAAGGCGCTGGGGCAGGGCTGGAGGCCGGCCGCCTCGCCGGTCGAGTTCTTCGCGCTCGGCGGCCAGGGGCAGGGCGTACCGGTCCGCTGCACGATGACCGCGTTCGGCCCGACCCTGCTGAGCAAGGTACTCGGGCTGTCCGAGGTTCAGGAGTCCTCGCTCGGGCTCGTCTTCCACTACGCCGACCAGCGCGGCCTGCCGCTCCTGGACATCGCCGACCTGCGCGCCGTCCTCGGCTACCTCACCTCCGACGAGGGCAAGGCCGAGCTCAAGGAGCTGGGTGGGCTGTCGTCGGCCACGGTCGGAGTGCTGCTGCGCGAGCTCATCGGGTTCTCCGACCAGGGCGCGGACCTGTTCTTCGGCGAGCCGGAGTTCCAGACCTCGGACTTCCTCCGGACGACCTCGGACGGCCGGGGTGTGATCTCGCTGCTGGAGCTCCCGAACCTCGTCGACCGGCCCGCGGTCTTCTCGACGTTCCTCATGTGGCTGCTCGCGGACCTGTTCCACGACCTGCCCGAGGTGGGCGACCTCGACAAGCCGAAGCTCGTCTTCTTCTTCGACGAGGCGCACCTGCTGTTCGCCGACGCGTCGAAGGCGTTCCTCCAGGCGATCGCCCAGACCGTACGGCTCATCCGCTCGAAGGGCGTGGGGGTGTTCTTCATCACCCAGTCACCGACGGACGTGCCCGATGAGGTGCTGGCCCAGCTCGGCTCCCGCGTCCAGCACGCCCTGCGGGCCCACACCCCGAACGAGGCCAAGGCGCTGAAGCAGACGGTCGACACCTACCCGACCAGCTCGTACGACCTCGCCCAGGTCCTGCAGAACCTCGGCATCGGCGAGGCGGTCGTCACGGTCATGGACCCGAACGGCGCGCCGACGCCCGTCGCGTGGACCCGGATGTACGCGCCGCAGTCGCTCATGGCCGCGACGCCGCCGGACGTGCTCGCGCGGGGGATCGCGGCCTCGTCGCTCATGGCGAAGTACGGGCAGGCGGTCGACCGCGACTCCGCGCAGGAGATGCTCGCCCGCAAGGTGGAGCAGGGCGCCCAGGCAGCGCAGCAGGAGGCCGAGGCGCAGGCCCAGGCCGAGGCGCAGGCCCGGCAGGAGTCCGAGGCGCGGGCGGAGCCGCGGGAGCCGGAGCGCAGGGCGCCGGAGCCGCGTAGCCGCGCGCACACGAAGTCGGTGATCGAGGAGGTGGCCCAATCCAGCGTGTTCAAGCAGTTCGTACGCTCCGCGGGCCGTGAGATCGTCCGCGGCATCTTCGGTACGGCCCGCCGCCGATGACCGCGCCGGTCCGTGAGTACGGACGCCCGTCGGCGAGAGCACTTGTACCCGTCCGCGAGAGGACCTGTACGTGTCGGCGAGAGGACCTGTACCCGTCGGCGAGAGGACCTATACCTGTCGGCGAGAGCACCCTGTACCCGTCCGCGAGAGCACCTGTACGCGTCGGCGAGAGGACCTGTACGTGTCGGCGAGAGGACCTGTACGTGAGGACGCGGGGTGGCGGCCGTGATCCTCGTTGACCCGCCGCGCTGGCCGGCGCACGGCACGCTGTTCTCGCACCTCGTCACGGACTCCTCGCTCAACGAGCTGCACGAGCTGGCGGCCGCCATCGGCGTCTCGCCGCGCGCCTTCGACCACGACCACTACGACCTGCCGCAGCGTCTGTACGAGGCGGCTGTGACCGCGGGCGCCGTACCCGTGGCGGCCGACGAGCTCGTCCGGCGCCTGGTGGCGAGCGGCCTGCGAGTCCGTACGCCCGACAGGACCCCGACGCGAGCCGTCGCACGGCAGCGGCTTCCGGAGCACTGGACCCGTCTCGGGCTGCACCACGAGCTGTACGTCGAGCTCGTCTCGCGCTGGTCCGAGCCGCACCGGCACTACCACGACGTCCGCCACCTGCTGGCGACGCTCGACGCGCTCGACCAGATCGGCGGTGAGGCGGCCGAGTCCCGGCACGTACAGCTCGCCGCGTGGTTCCACGACGCGGTGTACGCCGGCGTGGCCGGTCAGGACGAGCACGACTCGGCCGAGCTGGCGCGGCGCATGCTCAGCCAGCTGCCCGTCCGTACCGTGTCCGAGGTCGTCCGGCTGGTCCTCCTCACGGCGACGCACGACCCGGAGCCCGGCGACGCGGCGGGCGAGGCGCTGTGCGACGCGGACCTGTCGGTCCTCGGCTCGGTGCCGGGCCGCTACGACGTGTACGTCCGGGACGTGCGGCTCGACTACGCCGACGTGGACGACGAGGCGTGGTGCCAGGGCCGTACCGCGGTCCTCAGCTCACTGCTCGCGCTCGACCCTCTCTTCCGCACGCCCGCCGGCGCGGGGCTCTGGTCCGAGCGCGCCCACGAGAACCTCACGCGAGAGCTCGCCCGCTGGAAGGCCTGACCGCGCCCGCCGAGCGACCCACCACGGGCGAGCGGGCAGGCGCCCACGAGAACCTGGACAAGGCACTTCGTCCCGCGGGAGTGCCTGGTGATCCCCCACTCGCCAGGAAAGTGGAGCAGAGTTGTCAACGAGGAGTCGTCGACGAGCGTCTAGGAGGTGTGACGGTGTCCACCCGAGAGACGGCGACAGATGGGATCACCCAGCTGTACGAGTCGCACTGGGCTGGAGTCGTACGCCTCGTCTGGCTGTTGCTGCACGACCAGCAGGCGGCTGAGGACGTCGCGCAGGACGCCTACATCGCCACGTATCGCACCTGGGACAGGCTGCGGGACGAGGAGGCGGCTGTGGCGTATCTGAGGCGGTGCGCGGTGAACGGCGCCCGGTCGGTGATCCGGCACCTGATGGTGGTGCGGCGGGAGACGCAGGCTGAGGCC
>JACRAA010000054.1 GCA_016213595.1 Actinomycetota bacterium
CCCGGCCGCCCCGCGAGACGATGCCGACCTCCTGGTCGAGCAGCAGGTCGAGGGCGACGCGCTGCTCAGCGGAACGGCCGTGGATGCCGAAGGCATCTCGGTCGGACCGGATCCGCCGCACGAGGCCGTCCGGGTGAAGGCGGGCAAGAGCCGTCGAGCCGCCGCCCTTCAGGACCAGGCCCGTGTGTACCGGCAGGTCGTCCGCCTCGCGTACGCGCACGGCGGCGCCCTCGTACAGCTCGTCGAGCAGCTGAGGGGCGACCGTGAGCTCGGCCATACCTGTCCAGCCGGTGCTCACGGCGAGCTCGGCCCGATACTCCTCGGCGTCCAGGCCGACCGCCGAGGCCTTGACCCGCATGGGCAGGTCCTTGCTCACGAGGACGACGGAGGCCCCCTCCGCGCGGTAGTTCAGGGCCACCGCGAGGATCCTGGAGTCGTTGTCGCCGAGCCGGAAGCCCGGCGGCAGCACGGTCGGGTCGGTGTGGTTGAGCTCGACCTTCAGGCTGCCCCCGTCGGAGTTCACCGGTATGGGCGAGTCGAGCCGTCCGTGCATCACCCGGAGGTCGTCCAGGAGACGCAGCGCCGCACGGGCGAAGTACCCGAGCTCGGGATGATGGCGTTTCGCCTCGAGCTCGGTGATGACGACCACGGGCAGGACCACGGCATGCTCGGCGAACCGGAGAAGGGCGTTCGGGTCGCTCAGCAGGACAGAGGTGTCGACCACGTACACGCGGGTGCGGACTGCGCCGTCCGTCGGGCTCCAGGTCGTGGTGGCGATGTCGGTGTCGGTCACGGTCGTCCTTTCGGCGGGCCGGAGCCTAGAGCCTCGGCCCGACTAGGTCATGGGCCGAAGGCGGCGGGACTGGCGACCAGTCCCAAGGCTGCACGTACGCGCATCCGGATGCCTCCGTCGGGGCGGCTTCCCCTCCGCCCGTGATCGCAAACTACGTCTCGGGCAGCCCTGAGCGACGGAAGCCACGCCGACCCATCTCCTCGTCATCTCGACGACGCCCATGCCACACCCCGGGGCACCCGGCTACTGTCATCTCGTGCCAGCACTGCCACCGCACCTGCGTCCCACGACCACGCCCGAGACGGACCCTGCCGTCGTCGTCTCCGGGCCGAGCTACCGGATCAGCATGCTGACCCCACAGCTCGTACGGCTCGAGTGGTCCCCGTCGGGGCAGTTCACCGATGCGGCGACCCAGGTCGTCTGGAACCGGCAGTTCCCCGTGGGGGACTTCGCCCTGGACCGGGACGGGGAGTCTCTCCAGATCCGGACGCCGTTCATCCAGCTCGACTATGACGGGCAGGAGTTCAGCGCGTCGGGCCTGGTCGTCCGTGCGCTCGGCGTCTCGAACTACCGGTCGGTGTGGCGGTACGGCGAGGTCGAGCGACCCGAGGTCTACGGCATCCCGACCAACCTGCGCGGCACCGCCCGTACCCTCGACGAGGCCGACGGTCCCGTACCGCTGGAACCCGGCCTCCTGTCCGTGAACGGCATCAGCGTCCTCGACGACAGCCTGTCCCTGACGATGGACGACGGCGGCTGGTTCGTGCCGCGCCCCGACGGGGTCATCGATGTGTACGTGTTCGCGTACGGACGTGACTTCGTCTCCGCCATCAGGGACTACTACGCGCTCACCGGGCCTCAGCCGTTGCTCCCCCGCTACGCCCTCGGCAACTGGTGGAGCCGCTACCACCCGTACTCCGACTCCGAGTACCGCGAGCTCATCACGGCGTTCGAGAAGGCCGACCTCCCCTTCAGCGTGGGCGTTCTCGACATGGACTGGCACCTCGTGAACATCGACCCGAGGATCGGCAGTGGCTGGACCGGCTACACGTGGAACACGGACCTCTTCCCCGACCCGCCGGCCTTCCTCTCCTGGCTGCACGAGCACGGCCTCAAGATCGCCCTGAACGTTCACCCGGCCGATGGCATCCTGCGTCACGAGAAGGCCTACGAGCGCGTGGCCGAGCACGTCGGGATCGACCCGGCGAGCGGTGCGCCCGTCATCTTCGACCTCTGCAACCCGAAGTTCCGCGAGGCCTACTTCGACCTGGTCCACCACCCGCTCGAGGACGAGGGCGTGGACTTCTGGTGGCTCGACTGGCAGCAGGGGCACTGGTCCACAGTCCCCGGGCTGGACCCGCTGTGGCTGCTCAACCACCTGCACTTCCTCGACTCCGCCCGGAACGGGCGCCGGCCCCTGACGTTCTCGCGCTACGCGGGCCCCGGGTCGCACCGTTACCCCGTGGGCTTCTCCGGCGACACCGTCATCAGCTGGGCCTCGCTCGCCTTCCAGCCGTACTTCACGGCGACAGCGAGCAACATCGGGTACGGCTGGTGGAGCCACGACATCGGCGGCCACATGTTCGGCGTGAAGGACGACGAGCTGGCGACGAGGTGGCTGCAGCTCGGCTGCTTCTCGCCCGTCAACCGGCTCCACTCGACGCTCAACCCGTTCAACAGCAAGGAGCCGTGGCGCTTCAACACGATCGCGGAGGCGATCCAGGGCGACACCCTGCGGCTCCGGCACCGTCTGGTCCCCTACCTGCACACGATGAACGAGCGCGCCCACAGCCAGGGGCGGCCGCTCGTGGAGCCGCTGTACTGGGGCGAGCCGATCATCGAGGCGCTGGCGGCCAAGACCTCCTTCCGGTTCGGCTCCGAGCTCCTCGTCGCGCCCATCACGAGCCCCGCGGCCCGCGACGTCGGCGTCGCAGCCGTGGAGACCCGGCTGCCGAGCGGCACATGGGTCGACACGTACACCGGGGTCGTGTACGACGGCGGCCGGAACGTGACGCTCCACCGGGGGCTGGACACGTACCCCGTCCTCGCCAAGGCGGGCGGCATCGTGCCGCTCACCGGTCCCGACAACCTTCGCGTGGAGAACCCGGAGGCGCTGGAAGTACGTGTCTACGCCGGCGCGGACGGGTCCTTCACGCTGTACGAGGACGACGACGCGGCAGAGCCTCGGGCCGCCCGCACCCCGATCGTCTTCGACTGGGCCGCCGGCCGCCTCTCGATCGGCCCCGCCGTCGGAGCGCTCGACGTGATCCCGACCGTGCGCGACTGGACGGTGACCCTCGTGGGCGCGACCGAGACCACGGTCGTGGACCACGAGTCGACGTGGGACGCTGCGACCGGGAGCCTGACCGTCCACCTCGGGCGCGTCGCGGCCGCGCAGCCGGCCACAGTCACGTTCGCCGGGCCCCTCACGCTCGGCGGCAACGACGTGGCTCGCCGGGTCTACGAGCTGGTGGACCGCGCCCAGGTGCCGTTCGCCGCGAAGCAGGCCGTCGTCACCGCCGTACTGCCGGGCCGGGACGCGGCGACCGCCACGCGCGCCGTCCTGGAGCTGCACCTCGATCCCGTCCTCGAGGGCGCCGTCCTCGAGCTGGTCCTGGCTCGTCTCACGTGAGGCTCTCCCGGCTGGAGCGGTGGCTGCTGGCGGCGACGGCCGTCCAGGTCCTGTTCGGGCTGGCCTGGCTCACGACGTACCGTGGCCTGTTCGACCCCCGTGGCATGCCGCTGGGCAACGACTTCGCCGCCTTCTGGTTCGCGGCGAGGCTCGCCCTGCAGCAGCCTGCCGTCGACGCGTACGACCTGGTGGTGATGACACAGTTCCAGCACGGGACGTGGCCGAGCCTGGAAGGGATGTACGCGTGGGTGTACCCACCGTCGTTCCTGCTGCTGGTGCTCGGCTTCGGGCTCATGCCCTATCTCGTGGCGTACCTGACGTGGACCCTCACGACGCTCGGCGCCCTCCTCGTCGGCCTGTGGCAGAACGTCCGGACCCGTACGTCGTGGTGGCTCGTCGTCGCGTTCCCCGGCCTGTGGCTGGGCCTCGGTCAGGGCCAGAACCAGGTCCTCACGGCCGCGCTCGCCGCCCTGGGCCTCGGGCTGCTGCGCCGGCACCCCGTGTGGGCGGGCGTGTGCATCGGGCTCCTCGTCGTCAAGCCGCACCTCGCGCTGCTGTTCCCCGTCGCGCTGCTGGCCGCGCGCGCCTGGCGGACGATCTGGGCCGCGGCAGTGACCGCCGTGACCGTCACCGTGCTCCCCGGCGCGGTCCTCGGCTGGGGGACGCTGCCGGCATGGTTCGGCTCGATGGCCTGGGTGTCGACCGCGATCGCGCACCGGCAGCTGCCCGTCTGGATGTTCCCGGCCCCCTACCCGTGGCTGACCTCGCTCGGTGTCCCGGCGCCGTTCGCCCTGGTCATCCAGGGGCTCGTGTCGGTCGTGGCGGCCGTGGCGGTGTACCGGCTCTGGCGGCCGCTCGCCGGCTCGGCGTCACTCGCCCTTCCCGGCTCGGCGTCACTCGCCCTTCCCGGCTCGGCGTCACTCGCCCTTCCCGGCGCGGGGCTCATCCTGGCGACGTTCCTCGCGACCCCCTACTACGCGATGTACGACCTGACGTGGCTCGTGCTGCCGCTCTGCTGGCTGGTGGCGGCGGGGACGGAGACGGGATGGAGGCGCGGGGAGCGACCCTTGCTCGTGGGCCTGTTCCTCCTGCAGTACGCCAGCGTCCTCGCGCTGGTCGTCGACGTCCAGCTGGCTCCGTTCGTCCTCGGGGGCCTCCTGTGGCACGTCCTGGCGCGGAGCGTCAGCGACCGAAGCGACGCTCCCGCTGCCCGTACGCCCGCAGTGCTCTGAGGAAGTCGACCCGGCGGAAGTCGGGCCACAGCGCCTCGCAGAAGTAGTACTCGGAGTGCGCCGACTGCCACAGCAGGAACCCGGACAGGCGCTGCTCGCCGGACGTGCGGATGATGAGGTCCGGGTCGGGCTGGCCCGCGGTGTACAGGTGGTCGGCGATGGTGTCGATCTCGAGCGTCTCGGCGAGCTCGGCCAGGGTCGTGCCCTTCTCCGACTCGGAGGCCAGCAGCGAGCGGAACGCGTCGCGCAGCTCGTGCCGCCCGCCGTACGAGACGGCGATGTTGACGATCATGCCCTTCTTCGCCTCGGTCTTCGCACAGGCGGCGCGGAGGCGAGCGGAGACCTCGGGCGGGAGCAGGTCGAGCGCACCGACCGTACGGATCTGCCAGTCGTCGATCCCGGCGAGCTCCTCGACGAGTGAGGCGATGACGTCGAGCAGGGGCTCGAACTCCTCGTCGGTCTCCCGCCGCAGGTTGTCCGTCGACAGGACCCACAGGGTGACGAAGGCGAGGCCCACCTCGTCGCACCACCGGGCGAACTCCTTGAGCTTCGCGGCGCCCGCGCGGTAGCCCGCGACGAGGGTCTCCTCCGGAGCGTTGAGCCGTGCCCACCGCCTGTTGCCGTCTGCGAGGACTGCGACATGCTTGGGGAGGCGGCCCTTGTCGAGCTCAGCGATCAGGCGCTGCTCATAGGTGCTGTAGAGGAGCCCGGCAGGGTGCAACCGGTCCAGCCAGTCGCGGAAGCCCTCCCGTTGAACCACGGGACCACGATAGGCCCTGGCCGTTCCCGAGTCGCGCGAGAACGGCACCCTGTGATAAACCTACGGAACCGTAGGTTTCGGCTCTGAACGTCTTGGAGGTGGGCTGGTGTCATCGACCACACCCGGGGAGAACCGGCTCGAGAAGGTCGTGCTCGACACGAAGGGCGAGATCAAGCCCAAGCTCCGCGGCTGGCTCCATGCGAGCGCGGTGCCGCTCTCC
>JACRAA010000438.1 GCA_016213595.1 Actinomycetota bacterium
GAGGGGCTGAGTACGCCAGGTAGGGCATCCGTGCTTGTTCCCGTCGCGCGACGAGGACGCCGTCGAGGATGAGGCCGATCGAGAGCGCGAGGGTGCCCAGCAGCGCCAGGGAGGACGCGAGGATGGCGGTCGGGAACCTGGGGACCAGTCCGGTCTTGGCGAACTCCCACACGAGCGGGACCCCGAGGACCACGGCGATCACGTACAGGAGCGCTGCCGCCGTCCCGTAGAAGAGGAGCGGCCGCTCGTGCCGCAGCAGGGACCAGATCCGACCCAGGATCAGCGTCCCGTCCCGGTACGTGCGCAGCTTGCTCTCGCTTCCGGCGGGCCGGTCCTTGAAGCCGACCTCCACCTCGACCTGCGGAACGCGGAGGTTCATGGAGTGGACGGTGAGCTCCGTCTCGATCTCGAACTCGCGCGACACCGCCGGGAACGACTTGACGAACCTGCGGGAGAACACGCGGTAGCCGCTCAGCATGTCCGACACCCGTCGGCCGAAGAGGGACCCGACGAGGCTGTTGAACGCCTTGTTCCCCGACTCGTGTCCCGGGCGGTACGCCGAGGAGCCCTCCGTCACCTGCCGGCGGACACCGAGGACGTGGTCGTACGGCCCGCTGAGGAGCGTGTCGACCAGCATCCCGGCCGCGGACGCGTCGTAGGTGTCGTCGCCGTCGATCAGGAGGTAGATGTCGGCGTCGATGTCGGCGAAGGCGCGGCGGACGACGTTGCCCTTCCCCTTCTGGTCCTCGTGACGGACCACGGCCCCGGCGGCAGCCGCAGCCTCAGCGGTGTTGTCGGTGGAGTTGTTGTCGTAGACGAAGACCTCCATGCCGGGCAGGGCGGCCCGCAGGTCCCTGACCACGGTCCCGATCGCCACCTCCTCGTTGTAGCAGGGGACGATCGCGGCGATTCGACGCTCCACGGCTGTCTGCTCCTCGCTCATTGGGCCCGGTAGACGGTGTACTCGACGCCCGACCACTGCAGCTGGTCGACCTTGGTGAGGCACGGGGCCGCGAGCGGCGAGCTGGAGACGACGTACCCCAGCGCAGGGATGTCCTTCTTGACCGTGCAGGGCGAGGCTGAGACGACGACGACGTCTGCCGTCGGGTTGTTGATCGACAGCTGGGTCGCGTCGGTCCAGGCGAACTCGATGTACGTGCCGCCCCGGTTCCACGCTCCGCTGTGAGCACCACCCGGGTCCAGCAGCTGCCATTCGGCGGTGGCAGGACCGATCTGCTGCCTGCTCGACAAGGCAGGGGTCCCGGTCGCCAGGAACAGGGCGTCGACAGCCTGCGAGTCGCTGGCCCACAAGGTCCCGTCATGTCGCGCCGCTGCCCCCGCGGCCAGCATCTTCTTCGCCGTCGCACTGTCGCGCAGGTCGCCCAGGCCGACGAGCACCGGGTTGGCGAAGGCAACGGAGATCGCCGCGACGAGGACCGTCACGACGATGGTGGACAGCTTGCGGGGGTGCCACACGAGCAGGGCGACGACTGCCGCCGTGATGAGCGCGGCAGCCCACACCTGGCGGGTCACCAGGTTCGGCAGGTACTGCTGCTGCAGTGTGGACCCTGCGTAGGCCGACACCCAACCCGCGGCCACGGCCGCGACGAGGGCCACGACCGGGCGTGCGGGACGTCGCCACTGCGTCATGAACATGCAGAAGGCGATCACGGCGATGAACCCCACTGCGTTCGACGCGCGCCCGGAGGGGACCCACCGGATCAACGGCAGGTAGTCCCCGAAGTGGCTCCACGACACGGTGCACCAGGTGAGCCAGAAGGCCCCGATCCCCGCGACGGTCCAGAAGGCGGCGCCGCCGGAGCGTGTCCCACGCCAGGGCTGAGCAGCAAGGAGCACGGCCAGTACGACGAACAGGACGGTGAACGAGGTGGAGATCTCGGTCGCGTTCGTGGACGGCCCGGTACCCGTGTTGACCAGCCACGCCAGGTTGGTGGCACCGAACACGTGGCCCAGTGAATCGGCAGCACCTGACTCGCTGCGCGCACCTGGGTAGACGGTGTGCAGGCCTGCCGACAGCGCGGGAAGAGCCTCGAGCAGGAGGGCACCGGTCCACAGCGCAGCGGAGAGCGCGAGCGCGCCCACCCCCAGCAGCTTCGGCCGCCAGCGTCCCGGCCTGGTGAGCAGGAAGGCAACGGTCGCGAGCACCGGCGGGAAGCCCACGATGATGGCCAGTGGCTGGTAGTACGAGGGGAAGCGGGCGAGCAGGATCCCCGCGGCCAGGATCCCGAGCACGCCCGGCACCCGCCTGCCACGTTCGAGCTCCTCCAGCGCCCACAGGCCTGTCGCGCAGGCAGCGAACACGAAGCCGAGAGTGTTGACGGGCCGCCAGGACCACCACGCGGAGGCCGGGGAGAAGAAGATGAGGAATGCGCAGAGGTACCCCCACCTCAGCGAGCCGGTCACGCGCCGGAACCACACCGGTACGCCGAGCGCGAGAAGGAGTGTCGGCAGCCACCACTTCGCTGCGAAAAGCATCGCGTCGGGGAGCCAGGGGCCGAGCGAGAGCAGAGAACCCTCGAAGAACACGACTGCCGACACCGGACCGTCCGGCAGCTGGGCGAAGAAGTCCGGGGACACGCTCAGCGGGTTGTTCGCGTCGCCCGTACCGGTCGCGATGCGTCCCAGCCACAGCGGCGACTCGGTGTTGTACTCGTCACTCCTCACCGAGGACGCAGGGAGGACCTGGATGCCGGTCGGATGCTGAGGGTCCTGCCGCAGTGACGAGACCCCGATGCTCGACGTGGTGATGCCGAACAGGACGAGCAGGAGGTAGACGGCTACGGGGACGAGGAGGTGGAGGCGCGGGGCGACCCATGCCTTCGCCAGCGCTGCCCGAGAGGCCGGCACGTCCACGTCTGGGGC
Source organism: Actinomycetota bacterium (assembly GCA_016213595.1). Taxonomy (GTDB): domain Bacteria; phylum Actinomycetota; class Actinomycetes; order Propionibacteriales; family Propionibacteriaceae; genus Fen-668. Next base: position 2,884 of record JACRAA010000438.1, read on the forward strand.
GTGGGCCGGGCGACTGGTCATCGCAGGTCCTCCGGGTCGGCTTCGGGGCCCGAGTCTAGACGGGAGAGGTCAGCCGCCTCCCCCGTCACGGTTGAGGACTTCGTGTGAGGGAACACCCAGCGGTCATAGGTGACATACCGGAAGATCGTGGCCACCGCCTGTCCGATGAGCGTTCCGGAGATGTTGTCGGCGAGCTGGCTCGTGGCGTGGAGGACGTAGCGCGAGAAGCCGAGGCAGGCCAGCTGCAGCAGAGCGGCGACGGCGTTGAGCAGAACGAAGACCACGAGCTGGCGCACCGTCGTCGGCGTCTGCCGGGAGCGGAACGTCAGGTACCGGTTGCCCAGGAACGTCACCGCTGAGGCGACCGCGATCGCGAGGATCTTCGCGGGGAGCGGGTACCACCGCAGAGGACCGCCCGACCCGATGCCGAAGACGAGCAGGTTGTACGTCACCGCGTCGACGACGAACGCCACCCCGCCCACGACGAGGAATGCAGATCCCTGGCGCACCTGCCCCAGCAGCCGCTCCCTCAGGCCCACCCGTACCTCCCGTTGCCGTCCGACCCGTCGAGTGTCACGACACCCGAGCAGGCGGCCCACGACATGAGGAGAGAACGTATCAGCAGGCCCTGTCAGCGCCGGTGGACTGGTCCCCGATCACGTCCGTATGGTCACTGGGCCCGCCCCAAGCATGGGCCCAGTGACCAGGGAAGCGACGGACGCGATCGGGGCCGGGCGGTGACGCGAAAAGGCGGCATCGTGCGCGGCTCGCGGACGGTCATCCGGGTGGCTTGTTCAGGTCAGGCTGCCACCAGGTCCCGAAGCTGTGACTGGTGCGCGATCACGGCTCCGATCATGGCGACCTCGTCGCCCAGCTCCCGGAACCTCACCCAGTCGCAGCGCTTCGCAGCGCTCGACCGGGCACGGCACA
>JACRAA010000439.1 GCA_016213595.1 Actinomycetota bacterium
AGGACCAGGCGCTCGGGCAGGCCCAGGTCATCGGCGAGATCCACGGCGGTTCGCGCCACAGTCGTCACGGCGTAGCCTTCCCCGTCGCGCGTCACCTGCGACGTGGGCAAGCGTCCGACATGATGGGTCGCCGGGCCGCGACCGGAGCGGGCGCCGCCGCCGGCAGCAAGCGTGACGGAGGGCGGGCGGTCGTGCCAGCTCGTCGGCCCCGGGTGGGGGAGCCCCCAGAGCAGGGCCGCAGACCCGTGGCTGATGACCGCCTCCGGATGGACGACAAGCTCGGCACGGGCGCGCACGACGTGCTGGCCGGCGGGGTCCGCCGGCCAACCGTCGGCGGCGACGAACACGCCGTGCCGGACACGGACCAGGCGTCCAGAAGCGATCTGCGTCCGTACCGTCTGCCTCGTCGATCCTGCGGCCTGGAGAAGGGCCAACGACGTCGGCTGTGTGGGCAGCGGACACGGGCGTGGGGTGCGCATGTGCCCACCCTGGCCGCGAGATCCCATCAGGGGGAGGGATGTGACCTCCCTCTGTGGATAACTCTCAGCGCTGGTCTCCCCGTCAGAGCGGCTGGAGCCCGACCGTACCGACGAGGCTGGCACGGTAGCTGTCCTGGCGGACGCGCCCGAGCTCGTCGTAGGCCTCCACGAGCCGCTGCTGGACGTGCAGGCGCTCGACGGGGTCGGCGTTCGCGTCCTCCGACTGGAACAGCTCGAGCCGACCCGCCGCCGCCTCGTAGTGGCAGATGTCCGCCTTCTGCTTGGCGGCGAGCCGGGCGGCGTACCAGTCGGAGGCGAGCACGTCGTCGCGGGTGAACAGCGTGCGCAGCTCCGGCGAGTGCAGGGTCCACCCCTCGCGCGAGCTGCCCGTCGCCATGAGCTCGAGGAGCGCGCGCAGCGGCGGGACCGCCATGGCGATCGTGCCGTCGTCGATGTAGCTCTGCGCGACCCGGCGGTGCGTCTCGACGATGACCTCGACCGAGTCCGCGTACACGTCGGCGTCCTGAAGCTCCGGCCGCAGCATTCCGGGCGTGAAGACCGTGTCGGGGTGGAGGAAGATCCGGCCGAAGAACGTCGTCACGAACCGCTGGTTGATGCGGTAGCCGAGGCGGCTGGCCTCGACCGTACGGCCGTCCCGTTCGACGTCCTCGATCGGGTCGAGGTAGCCGTTGGCGATGAGCCAGGCCGCGTCACGCTCCGCAGGCGACATCCTGCTGAACAGCTCGGGCACGAGCAGGCTGAAGTCGTGGTCGACGCGGACCTTCGGCCCGATGTGCCCGGCGGACGAGATCCAGCCGTCGTAGCCCGTCAGGGCGTAGCTGAGGAAGGCCGCGTTGAGGTCGATGACGCTCGGCAGCATGTTGAACGGGCCCTTGGTCAGCGCGCCCTCCGAGCCGGCACCGGTCGTCGACGGGGACTTGCCCGTCATCGAGCTGATGAACTCCATGAACAGCTCGGGCAGCTCCATGTAGTGGAGCGGGTTGTACGAGCACAGCGCCGGCGCGTCCGCCTCCGGCGGGTTGTTGCGCCGCCCGGCCGCGATGATGTCGACCGGCAGCGGCGCGAACTCGGACAGCGGCCGGTGGTGCAGCAGGTGGTCGGCGACATCCGCCATCGAGGTCGCGACCGGGTTCGCCCTGTCAGGGCGCAGCTGAAGGTAGCGCGGGTTCTTGCTGGGCTTGCCGCCGACGATGCGGGGGTTGGCCGAGCTGACGACGTACGAGGGCCCGTCGGTGGCCGATGCGAACTCGCTGAGCAGGTTCTTCATCTGGTCCGTGAACTGGCTGAACCCCACGGCGTCCTGGACCATCGCGGCCGCGTCGGCCTTGGTCAGCGGCTGGAAGTTCGACAGGAACGTACCGCCGCCCGCGATGTCGCGCTCAGCCTGCTTGTCGTACCCGCGGTGGATCGCGTCGTCGGGTCGCTGGAAGAGCAGCTCCTCGCAGTTCTTGACGTACTTCCGGGACACGGCCGTACGGGTGCGGGCCTCCGCGCGGGCCTCGCTCAGACCACGTCGCCTGCTGAAGTCGAGAGGCGCCTCGGTGGCCGGCCGTACGGTGCTGGCCGTGATGTCGTCCTCGGTCTGCACCTTGACCGCCGGGCTGAAGTCGGGCCGGAGGCTGAACAGGCGCCACGAGCCGTCCTCCTCGAAGCCCACCCGCAGCATGTTGATGACGACCTTGTCCCCGTCGAGCCGCACCATGTTGCCCAGCCGCCCGTTGATGATGCTGACCGAGAAGTGGCTGCGCCAGTCGTCGGCCCACTCGGGCTGGTAGTAGCGCTTGACGAGGTACAGCAGCTCCTTGATGTGCGCGGGGATCGCCGCGATCCGCGCGTTGTGCTCGTCGGTGTAGTCGGCGCTCGGCGTCATGAGCTTGATGACGCTGCCGAGGCTGCGCTCGGGGGAGAGCAGCGGCCGGTGGTCGGTGTTCCGGTCGGCGTCGACGTACCTGTCGGCGAAGTCCGTGGCGATGAGGTCGGCGACGGTCTCGATGTCGGAGTCGAAGTTGGCCGTCCACGCGTTCGCGAACACGAACGCGTCGAGCAGGGACTTGCTGATCTCGCTCTTGCCGCCACCGGAGACGGTCGCCGGCTTGTGGCACTGGGTGGCCACGGGCGAGATGCCCAGCAGGTGCCACTGCGTCTTGTCGGCCTCGCGGGGCTTCGAGTACACGCGGTAGCCGTTCGGCGACATGTACACGTGACCGGCCGTCAACGGGATCCCGTACCGCTCGCCCTCCGAGCCCGTCCAGCTCACGGTCTGGGTCCGGAGGCTGTACGTGGCGAAGGCCGGCACGAGGGTGAGACCGGGCAGGACCGTGTCGACGGCATGGCCCTCGGGCTTGAGCTCGAACCGGCCGGGGTTCGTCGAGAGCACGTCGGCCAGCGTGTACTCGACCGGCGTGAAGGTGTCGGTGAACTCCTGGCCCAGGTTGTACGCGGGGTAGCAGATCGCACCGCCGGAGTGCTCCTCCTCCGAGATGCCGAACAGGTTCGCCGCGTAGCTGATCTGGGTCTTCACCTCCTTCTTGCAGTAGCCGAAGTAGTTGTCGGCGATGATCGTCACGACGACGCCGCGCGCGTCGCGGGCGACCGCCTTGAACGCCTGGCCGCCGTTGTACAGGTCGTCCGGGCTCTCCCAGCACATGCCGTCGCGCTTCTGACGCTCGGTCGCGTCGGCGACGTGGGGCAGCCCGAGCGCCTTCTTCGTCAGGCCCGTGAGGTGGGGCGCGAGGATGACGCAGCCGGTGTGACCCGTCCAGCTGGTGGGGTCGAGCGAGGCGTCGTTCTCCGGAAGGTACGGGTCGCCGGCGTTGCCGAAGATGCCCTCGACGAAGTCGAGGTTCGCGACGAGGCCGCCCGGCACGATGAAGCGGGTCTCCATGGTGCGGTCGCCGGGGTAGTCCGGCGTGGCCGGAACGACGAGGGGCCGCAGCAGGAGGGACACCCACGTGCGGGCGGGCTCAGGGAACGTCGACGTCCACGGCAGTACGAGCGCGTCCGCCGGGGGCTGGAGCGCTGCTTCGAGCAGCTTCGCGAAGGTCGCTGTGGGTACGGCCAGCTTGTCGTCCTGGATCGGCAGGCCGCCCTCGGCGATGTGGAAGACCCCCGCGGTCGTCCGACGGTCGTTGGCTGGGTTGTGCAGTACGCCGTTGGCGAGCCGGTAGCTCGACAGCAGGCTCGACGAGAACTCGTCCGCGTCGCGGGGCAGGCTGAGCTGCCGCGCGAGGCCGGCCTGGTCGAGCACGAGGGTACGGCGGGGGAGCTTGGGCTGTACGGGCGCGTCGGCGAGGTACGAGTCGAGGAACTCCTGGATCCGGCGGTCCGCGGCGCAGGGCCGGTCGGCCAGCCGCCGGCTCAGCTCCCGGTTGCGGGCCAGTATCGGCGTGACCAGCTTGAAGGCCTCGTCGGTGTCCGCCCCCTCCGGCAGCGGCAGCCCCTGCAGGGCGAGTCGGAGGATCAGAGCGTCAGTCGTCCCGGCAGCCATACCGCCATTCTTTCCATGCCGGGGTGGCGCGTGGAGGGATGCCCGCACTCCGGGCATCGCGCTCGAGGTGCCGCGCTCCTGCGTACAGGTGCTCTCGCGGACAGGTACAGGTGCTCTCGCGGACGGGTACAGGTGCTCTCGCGGACAGGTACAGGTGCTCTCGCTGAGTCGGCACCCCCTGTGGCGCGTGCCTAGAGTGGACGCACAACCTCGGGAGGAGACGGTGTGAGGGTGCGCGGGCTTCGGCGGACAGGACTGGTGGCGCTGTGCGCCGTGCTCGCAGTGGCGGCGATGGTGAGCGGCTGTACGGGCTCGCCGAAGAACCACCGCACGGCCGACCCGACGCCCTCGTGGGCGACTCCCAGCGTCACTCCCTACACCACGGGGCTGAAGAGGAACATCTCGTACGGTCCGAGCTCGTCGCAGGTCATGGACATCTGCTACCCGCCGACTCGCTCCGCGACCACGGGAGCGTTCCTGCTGATCCACGGCGGGTCGTGGTCGTCCGGCGACAAGGGCGACTTCGAGAGCCTGTGCGGCGTGGTCGCGGGACTGGGATACGTCGGCGCGACGATGAACTACCGGATGTTCAACGAGAAGGCCACGTACGCGGACATGTTGGCCGACATCGACCTCGCGCTCGCCACGTACAGTGACACGGCGCGCGAGGACGGCTGGGCGATCTCGAAGGTCGCCCTCATGGGCGCCTCGGCCGGCGGCTACCTCGCCCTCATGTACGCCTACACCCGGCACGCGACCATCCCCATCGGCTTCGTGGTCGGGCTCTCGGCGCCGACCGACTTCACCGACCCCGCGTTCGTAGCATCCGCCGAGACCGCGAAGTACGACCCGCTGAGCACGCTGCTGGGCGTCGACCTGTCGCAGGCGTC
>JACRAA010000440.1 GCA_016213595.1 Actinomycetota bacterium
CCTCGTCGGGCGTCAGGAGGTCATCGGCGCCGTAGCCCGCCTCCCCTGGTGCCATGTTCGTCAGCGGAGTGGTTCGTCCGCCGGGCGGCACCGACGGTGCTGGGGGCATGTCGGTCTCGCCGTACGGAGTCGCCGGTCGCACGGCGCCGGTGACGGGTTCGGCCACCGGAGCGACCGGCGCCACAGGCGTGCTGCCCACGAACGAGGGTGTGGTACCGGCCGGCGGCACGACCCCCATGCCCGACCGGTCGGTCATCGCATGGCGAGCGCCCGCGTCCGACGAGCCCATGCCCTGCATGTCGTGCCCGCCCATGAGGCCCCGGCTCAGGCGACCTGCCACGACGCCCGCCGTGGCGGCGCCGACGAGGAAGGCGAAGGGGCGTCGCCGTGCGAAGCGGCGCACCTCCATCATCAGGTCGTCGACATCGGCGTTGGAGAGCCAGTGGGAGAAGGCTCCGCCCTTCGCCGAAGCCTGCCTGGCGAAGGCCGTCACCGGCCCGTTCTGCTCCGACCTCGACGCCAGGTGGCCCAGCTCTCCCGACAGGGAGTGCAGGACGTCGGCGAGCTGGTGGGTCCCTGCCAGGGCGTGCTCGCGGAGCTGGTCACTCGTCTGGGACCAGAGGTTGTAGGCGTGGCCCCGCGCCTCCTGCGCCAGCTGTGCCAGCTCGTCCTTGGCCACCGCGACGGTGTCGCCGCCGCGCTCCATCAGTACGTCCTTGGTCTCGGCAGCGCCGGACAGCGCTGTGTCCTTGACGTCACCGGAGTTCTGCTCGTATCCCGTGGTCATTCTTGCTCCGTCCCGGTTCTATGGATGTGCTGAGGCAGTACCCATCCGTTCCGGGCGACAAACACCTTCCCGGCGGCGTTGCAGCCCCCTCGATGACGGGTAAGGCATGGGGCATGTCAGAGACTTCGTCCACCCCGTCCACCCGTCGTGGAACCCGCGTCACCGCGGAGGGATCCGGCAGCACCTGGCAAGCACCGGGGAGCCATGCCGACAAGCCAACGGAGATCCCCTCGAGGGGCTGGAAGGAGGTCGCAGTACGCGGATGGCGCGAGGCCAAGGCCGACCAGGTCCCGCTCCTCGCCGCCGGCGTCGCCTTCTTCGGGTTCCTCGCCGTGTTCCCCGGGCTGGTCGCGATCGTGCTGATCTGGGGTCTCGTCGCTGACCCCGCGCAGATGGCCGCTCAGACCTCCGCGCTCACCCAGTCACTGCCCAGCGACGCACGCTCCATACTGGCGACCCAGGTCCAGGGCCTGACCGCCACACCGCGGGCGGCTCTGGGCTGGGGGACGCTGGTCACGGTGGTCCTGGCGCTGTGGAGCGCGTCGGGCGGGATGAACCAGCTCGTCACGGCGATCACGGTGGCGTACGACGAGAACGTGAAGCGTGGCTTCGTGAAGAAGCGTGGCCTGGCGCTCGCCCTCACGGTCGGTGCCGTGATCTTCCTCGCCGTCGTGATGGCCCTCGTCGGAGTGGCCCCGGTGGTGTTCTCCGCGGTCGGGCTCGGAGGTCCCCTGCGGTGGGTCGCCGAGGTTCTCCGCTGGGTCCTCGTCGCGGCGCTAGTGATGGTCGTGCTCAGCGTCCTGTACCGGGTGGCGCCCGACCGTCGCGCGCCCAAGTTCCGCTGGGCGTCGATCGGAGCGGTGGTCGCCACCCTCCTCTGGCTGGTCGCGTCGGCCGGGTTCTCCCTGTACGTGTCGTGGTTCGGGCACTACGCGAAGACGTACGGCGCTCTCGCCGGTGTGGTCGTGTTCATGCTCTGGCTGTGGATCACCAGCTATGCGGTGCTCCTCGGTGCGGAGATCAACGCCGAGTCGGAGGAGCAGACAGACGCTGACACCACGCGAGGGCCCGACAAGCCGCTCGGCGAACGTGGGGCAGTCAAGGCCGACGACGTGCCCCCCGACGAGAGGGATGCGGAGCGCACGGACGCCCCCTCGAGGCGGCAGTCCGCCGGCGACTAGAGGAGCGCACGGACGTCGGCCTCGATCTCGGCCGGCGTCACGGCCGGCTCGTACCGCGCCACGACCTCACCACGACGGTTGAGGAGGAACTTGGTGAAGTTCCACGAGATGTCGCCCGGGTGGTCCTGCGTGCGCAGCCATGCGAACAGCGGATGGGCGTCGGCGCCGTTGACGTCGATCCTGTGGAACATCGGGAACGTGACTCCGTAGCTCAGCCGGCAGAACTCTGCGGTCTCGTGGTCGGAGCCGAGCTCCTGGCCGGCGAACTGGCCGCACGGGAAGCCCAGGACGACGAGGCCCGCGTCGCCCAGCTCCTCGTACAGCTTCTCCAGTCCGTCGAACTGTGGCGTGTACCCGCACTTGGACGCCGTGTTGACGACCAGCACCACCTTGCCCAGGTAGTCCCCGAGCGCCTGCTCATCGCCGCTGATCGTTGTTGCCGTGAAGTCCTGCAAGGTCGTCATGGGTCCCCTTCTCGTCCACGACGACAAGGACGGCAGGTCTGCGACTATTCCCCGGCGGCGGCTGGGAGCGGCCTGACGAGACGGACGACGTCCGCGATGGAGTCCATGACGAGCGTGGGACGGTACGGGAACGTGTTGATCTGCTCCGGCCTCGTGGAGCCCGTGAGGACGAGAACGGTGCGGAGTCCCGCCTCGAGCCCGGCGATGACGTCGGTGTCCATCCGGTCGCCGACCATGACAGTGGTGGCCGCGTGGGCCTTGATGGCCCGCAGCGCCGACCGCATCATGAACGGGTTCGGCTTGCCGACGAAGTAGGGCCGGCGGTGGGTGGCTGCCTGGATGAGGGCTGCCACGGCACCGGTGGCCGGCAAGGTGCCCCAGGCGCTCGGGCCGCTGGGGTCCGGGTTGGTCGCGATGAACCTGGACCCGGCCTCGATGAGCCTGATGGCCCGGGTGATGGCCTCGAAGCCGTACGTCCTCGTCTCGCCCAGGACGACGTAGTCGGGGCTCCGCTCGGACAGCGTCAGTCCCGCCTCGTGCATGGCCGTAGTGAGGCCGGCCTCGCCGATGACGAAGCACGTGGCTCCCGGCTCCTGCTCCGCGATGAACTTGGCGGTCGCCTGGCCCGAGGTCCAGATCGAGCTCTCAGGGACGTCGATGCCGGACGCGAGGAGGCGCGCGCGCAGGTCACGCGGGGTGTACATCGAGTTGTTGGTCAGCACCATGAACGGGAGCCGGGCTTCCTTGAGCGCCTCGATGAACTCGGCGCCGCCGGGCAGTGCGTCCTCTTCGTGGACGAGGACGCCGTCCATGTCGGTGAGCCAGCCGGCGACGGGCGGATCGGTCAGGGTCATGCCACAAGTCAACCAGACCACGGCCCCCGTCCCGCAGGCCGTGCGACACCGAGGCTGACGCCCATGGGGTCTGACACCCATCCCCCGTCCGACGACTACCCCGCTCTGCGCCCTTCGTACCCCCTCGGGGACAACTCCTGTCCTTCACACCGTCTCGTCAGTAGCCGGTACTAGGGTCGGTCGACGTGCCACGAGCGGTCGCCGGACGGGAGGGTTCTACGTGTCAGTCGTGATCTTCACAGGCCTGTCGCGCTACGCCGACCCCTGGCACCCCGTGGCCGAGACGTCGGCGCAGATCGCACGGGTCGTCCGCGCTCTCGGCGTCGAGCCCGACCTGCGGACCGACGAGACGCCGGACGCGCTGGCGGACCTGACCGGCGTCGACCTTCTCATCGTCAACTCCGGTCGGGGCAACCCCGACGCTCCCCCCGCGTACGACCCGGCCTGGCAGCACAGCTTCGATGCTGTCGCCGCTCATGCTGAGGCCGGGGGTGCCGTCCTGGGCGTGCACAGCGCCGCTGCCGCCTTCCCCGACTGGCCCGGATGGGCGGACATCATCGGTACGGGGTGGACGCCGGGTGTCTCCGGACATCCCGAGGCGAGCATCGCCGTGTTCGAGGCGGACCCGTCCGCCGGTGACCATCCCGTGTTCGAGGGGCTCGCCCCCATCGCCGGCGTGACCGAGGACCCCGTCGTGGTGGCCTACGACGAGCGGTACTGGCGGATGCCGGTCCACGAAGGGAACGTCCCGCTGCTGGGTCACCGGACCCTGGGAGACTGGCACGTGGTGGGGTGGTCGTGCGGCGGGAGCCGCATCTACGACGGGCTGGGCCATGACGCGCGCTCGTACGCGTCCGTCCATCGCCGCCGCTATCTGGCGAACGAGATCCGGTGGCTGCTGCGGGACCGCGCAGCACTCACCATCGACGAAGGAGAACTGTGACAACCGCGGCAGTCGTCGGCATCGGCGATATCTCAGGAAACCACCTGCACGCCATCGTGGACCACCCGTCCATCGACCTCGTCGCCGTGTGCGACGTCGTGCCCGAGCGTGCCGAGGCGGCGGCGACGGAGTGGGGAGTGCCAGGGTTCACGGACGTCGACGCGATGCTGCGGGAGGTCCGCCCTGATGTGGTCCACCTGACGCTCCCGCACTACCTCCATGCGCCCGTGGCCGCGGCAGCCCTCAAAGCCGGGTCCCACGTGCTCACGGAGAAGCCGGTGGCGGAGTCGTACGGGGCCGGTGCCGAGCTCGCGCGGGTCGCCCGTGAGTCCGGCCGTACGCTCGGCGTCTGCTTCCAGAACCGCTACAACAACTCGAGCCAAGCGCTCCGGCGCCTCGTCGACGAGCGCACGTACGGATCCGTCGTCTCCGCGCGGGCCTCCGTGTGGTGGCACCGGGACGAGGCCTACTACGCGTCCTCCCCGTGGCGCGCGACCTGGCGGGAGGCCGGCGGGGGCGTCCTCATCAACCAGACCATCCACACCATCGACCTGCTGTGCTGGCTGCTCGGCGCCCCGGAGGAGGTCTCCGGCGTCGCCGCCAACCTCACCCACGGCGACATCGCCGAGGTCGAGGACACGGCGACCGTCACCATGCGCCATCCCGGCGGGGTGAACAGCGTCTACTTCGCGACGAACTGCCACGCCGAGAACGCGCCGGTGGAGATCGAGCTCGTCTTCGAGTCGGCGACGGTACGGCTCCAGGACGGTCAGCTGCTCGCGGCTACGCCCGACGGTGACGTCCAGGTGATCGCCAGTGACCTCGTCCCCGAAGGAGAGCGCTCGTACTGGGGCGCCAGCCATGCCCGCCTGATCGCGGACTTCTACGCGCACCTCAGCTCCGAGCAGCCGTTCTGGATCGACGCGGACGCCGCCCTGGTGAGCCTTGGGGTGCTCCGTGACACGTACGTCGCCTCCGGGCTCGTCCCGGCCCAGGAGCGATGATGCGTTGATGCGGCGACCAGGCGTCTCCAGCAACGCCCTGATCACCACGATGATCGCCGCGCTCGCGATGATCGGACCCTTCACGATCGACGCGGTGTTCCCGGCGTACGACCTCATCGGCCGAGAGATCCACGCCTCGACCGGGGAGATGCAGCAGGTCACGAGCGTGTACATGCTGTCGTTCGCGGTCATGAGCCTGTTCCACGGCCCGATCTCCGACGCGATCGGACGCAAGAAGGTCATGGCCTTCGGCATGCTGGCGTACGCGGGCGCGTCCCTCGTCTGCATGCTCGCACCCAACCTGACTGTGCTGCTCCTGGGCCGCGTGCTGCAGGGCGCCTTCGCGGGGGCCGGCCAGATCGTGAGCCGTACGATCGTCCGCGACCTGTACGTGGGTCCGGCGGCGCAGAAGATGATGGCCCAGGTGGCGATGATCTTCGCCATCGCGCCGGCCATCGCGCCCATCGTCGGTGGGTGGGTCGTTGCCTTCGCAAGCTGGCGGACGATCTTCGCAGGTCTCGTGGTTGTCGGCCTGCTCCTGTCCCTCATGGTCGCGCTCGCGGTGCCTGAGACGCATCCGGTGGAGAACCGGCGTGCGCTCAACGTGAAGGACGTGCTCACGGGTGTCCGCCTCGTGCTCTCCGACCGTCCGTACCTGCGGCTGGCCTTCGCGGGCATGTTCGGCTTCGGCGCGCAGTTCATCTACATCGTCGGTGCGCCGATCATCATGCTCCAGCTGCTCGGCAAGGGCGAGCAGGACTTCTGGATGCTGTTCGTCCCCTTCGTGTGCGGCATGATCCTCGGCTCCTTCATCAACGCGCGCCTGGCGCACCGCATCCCTCCGCAGCGGCTGGTGAGCATCGCGATGGTCGCCCTCGTGAGCGCCACTCTCGTCGGCGTCGTGGTCGCGGTCCTGGCAGGCAACCGGCTCCCGTGGGTCATGATCTGTCCACCGGTCATCGCCTTCGCGATGTCCGCGTCGTTCCCCATCCTCCAGCTCGCGATGCTCGACAGGTTCCCGACGCGGCGAGGCGCCGCTGCGAGCGGGCAGTCCTTCATCCAGCTCCTCTTCAACGCGGTGTTGAGCGGTGTGATCGTGACGCTCGTGGCGACGTCGATGACGTCCGTGGCGATCACCTCGGCCGTGTCCGGCGTCATCGGCGGCTTGTTCTGGCTGTGGCACCTGCGCAGGCCGCCCCACCCTCGGACGGACCAGTCGTGACGCTCGCGAGCCTCGACACGCCCGCCCTCGTCGTCGACGTCCCGAGGCTCGACGAGAACCTCCGCCGCGTCGCGGAGGACCTCGCGGGAGCGGGAGTCCTGCTGCGCCCCCACTGGAAGACGAGCAAGTGCCTCCAGGTGGCTCGGCGCCAGCGGGCACTCGGCGCGGAGGGCTTCACGTGCTCGACGCCCGGCGAGGTGGAGGCGCTCGGCGAGGCGGGGCACCGCGGGCTGCTCTGGGCGCACCTCCCAGTGGGGGCGGCGAAGGTCGCATTCGCCGTCGGCGCCGTCCGGCGCTACGGGACGACCCTCATGGTCGACTCCGTCGAGGTGGCCGAGCCGCTGGCGGCCGCGCTGAGCGAGGCGGGACTGGTCGCGGACCTGCTGCTCGAGGTCGACACGGGGCTGCACCGTACGGGCGTGGATCCTTCGGCGGCTCGGCTCGTGGCGAGTGGGCTGCGCGGGCTGCCCTCGCTGCGTCTCCGCGGCGTCATGACGCACGAAGGGCACCTGTACGGGTTCGGCGCGCAGCGGTCGACTCTCGATGCTGCCGCGGTGTCCTCGGCCCAGCTGCTGGTCGCGGTGGCGGATGACCTGCGCGCGGACGGGCACGAGATCGACATCGTGTCTGTCGGCTCGACCCCTGGCCTCGCGGCCGGTCCGTACGTCCCCGGTGTGACGGAGGCCCGGCCCGGAACGTACGTGTTCGGCGACGGCAACCAGGTCCGGCTCGGTTCGTGCGAGCTGAGCTCCTGTGCCCTCACGGTGCTCACCCGCGTCGTGTCATCCCAGCGCGAGGGGACGGTCATCGTCGACGCGGGCTCGAAGGCGTTGAGCTCGGACGCGGTGACGGCGGAGTCGGGGTACGGGCTGGTGCTCGGCCTCGACGGGGCTCCCCTGCCGGATGTCTCGTTCGCCCGTGCCAACGAGGAGCACGGCTTCCTGGTCGGCCGAGGGACGGACGGGCTGCGGGTCGGCGACCTTCTCCGGGTCCTCCCCCACCACGCGTGCGCCACCGTGAACATGTGGAGCGAGCTGGTCGCCATGGACGGCGACGGCACATACGAGCGGTGGCCCGTCGTCGCCCGTCACTGACGTTAGGCTCAACCGGTTCGCTCAGGAGACCTCCGAGCGTGGGTGGCTGCAGGAAGGGTCGGAGCATGAGCTACGTCGTCGACTTCGAGAACGTCTCGACCGTCGGAGTGGAGTCGTCACCCGTGGCGCCGGCACTGGCCGGGCTGAGGGCCAACGAGGCGCGCTACTACAAGAACAAGTACGGCCACGTCTTCACGGTGGAGAAGGCGGAGGACGACCCGGAGACGCTCGCGTACGTCAACCGCGTGCTGTCCGAGGAGCGTGGCATCGTCATCGCCTCCCCCGCCCTCGAGGTGACGCAGTTCGAGGTCGAGGGCCTGCGGATGTCGTACGTCTTCTACCAGTCGGGACTGTCGATCAACGTGATGTACGCGCTGGTCGACGGCGGCAAGCGTGCCGTCGGGTTCAAGCTGTCCGACGGGATGGAGGTTCCCCAGGAGCTGTCGGCGTTCAAGTTCGCCCGCCAGAAGTCCAAGCTGGCCGGTACGATCCGGGGCTCCTACTTCGTGGTCAAGGGCACGTACTGAGCGTTCGCCCGTGGACGGGCTCCCTCCCGCTCAGAAGACCCCTGGCAGGAAGCGGCTGGTGACCTTCATGTACTGCGCGTACTCCTCGTCGTGGCGTGACATCAGGCGCTCCTCCTGGATCGCCCGGTACACCTGGATCGCGGCGGTGACCACCAGGATCACCAGCTTCTGCCAGGACGGACCGACCAGGACGGCGCCGGTGAGCGCGACGACCTCCCCGACATAGAGCGGATGGCGGATGAACCGGTAGGGCCCATGGCGCACAAGCTCGCGGACCTGCGGTGCCACCCCGAAGCTGCGGCGCAGTACGGACAGTGAGTACACCACGAAGGCCATGCCCGCTGCCTGGAGAGACACCCCGACCAGCGCGAGGCCCGGAGTCACCTCGGAGCTCGCGGCGAACCCGAGCAGAAAGGGCCCGAAGGTGCCTGCGTACGCAGCGATCCTCGCGAGCACCGAGCTGCTCGCCGCCTTCGCGTCGGTCCGCGCGAGAAGCAGGATCACGAGCAGGACGTTGTACGTGACGAGCAGGACGCGGTAGGTCCGCACGAGGACGCCCACGAGTCCGTCCAACGGCGCGCCGGCCTGACCGAAGAGGGCGTCCGACGACAGGAACAGCACGATCGTGAAGATGGGGATCAGGACGATCCGTTCCAGGTCCATCGACCTGGGCGACTCCGTCAACTGCACAGCTGCCGACCTTTCCCTGACGAGGTACGCGAAAGACAAGGCCCAGCGAGTCATCGCCCGTGGCGATACCGAGCAGAGCAGATCGTCTGCATCGGGGATGAGTGTGTCAGAACCGCCGGTGTTTGACACCTACCAATCGCTGGTCATCACGCGGGGCAGCCGCGTGGCGATGTGGTGGGGGACGTGGCGCGATCCCGGGGACAGGGACCAGAGAGGCACTATTCTTTTGCGCACATCGAATCTGTACTCGTATTCGAACGTCTGTTCGGATACACTGGTTACATGAGCAGCACCCCCGTGCTCGAGAGGTCGAGCTCCTGCCGAGAGGTCGGCCGGTGGTTCGACGACGTCGCGCGTGACCTGGACCAGGTGCGGGCGACGGACCGTTCGGCAGCCACGGACGAGGAGCGCCTCGCGTGGGTCGAGCAGGTGCGCGGGCTGCAGCGCAGGGTGGACGCGTTGGCGGCGATGCTGATCGCGGAGGCCGACGAGGCCGGGTCGGCCATGCGTGCTCGACACACCCACCTGCAGGACTGGCTCGCCAGGAGCGGACAGGAGACGCCGCGACAGGCGACAGCGACCTTGTGGGCTGCTCGAGAGCTCGAGCGTCGGCCGCAGGTGCGCGATGCGGCGGCGAGCGGCCAGATCTCGCTGGGCCAGGCGAAGGCGATCAACACGGCGCTCGACGGGTTGCCCTCGAAGCTCGACCGGTCGCAGCTGAAGGAGGCCGTGGACCTGATGCTCGCGGCCGCCGACCATGCGCCCGCGGAGACGCTGCGCGGCATGTCAGAACGAGTGCTCTCCCAGGTCGCACCGGAGAAGTCCGAGACGCCGGAGGCGCGTGCAGAACGGCTCACCCAGCGGGACGTACGGGCGTCGGCCCGGAGGTGCCTCCGCTTCGGGGCCGAGTGCGACGGCTCACTGGAGTTCTCGGGGAGCCTGCCGGTCGTCGACGGTCGACGGCTCCAACACCTCGTGCAGACCATCGCGGACCGGGGCTACCGGGCGGCCAAGGATGCCCACGACAGGCGGTCCCTGGCGGCGACGCCCCAGCAGAGGTTGGCGGATGCGCTGGTGACAGTTGTGACCGTTGGTGAGGCACGGAGCTCGCGGCGTGGGGCAGCTGTTGTGGGCGACCCGGCTGGCCCGGCCATCGGCTCGCCTCTCAGCGTCGGCTCGATCCCGGACGGGGCGACGCGCATCAGTGTCGTCATCTCTGTCGATGAGCTCCTCGACCGGGCAACGGCTCGTGGTCTGCTGACCGACGGGACCTCGCTGTCCCCCGGCGAGCTGCGCCGACTCGCCTGCAGCGCAGAGCTCATCCCGGTGGTCCTCGGGAGAGACTCGACCGTTCTTGATGTCGGCTTCGCGCATCGGCTCGCGCCCGCCGCTCTTCGACTTGCTGTCGGGCTTCGCGACGGCGGCTGCGCCTTCCCCGGCTGCTCCGCACCCCTCGAGCACTGCGACATCCACCACGTCACGCCCTGGCAGGAGGGCGGCGCCACGACGTTGTCCAACCTCGTGGCCCTGTGCCGGTCCCACCACACCCTCGTGGAACCGGGCCCGCCGGCACGGCGGCCCGATGGGACCCTGGAGCGGGTGGACCAGTGGGAGGCCCGCATCGACGGCAGAGGTCTGCCGGAGTTCCTCCCGCCGGTGGCCATGGATCCGCAGCGGGCTCCGGTGCGCCGAAGGGCGAGCCACGTCCAGGAGCTGCTGGAGACGGGGTGAGGTGGGAGCAGGAGCGACTGCGGGGCATCGCGGTGGCAGCAGGAGCGACTGC
>JACRAA010000445.1 GCA_016213595.1 Actinomycetota bacterium
CGGCCCGCGCACCGTCGTCGTCGCCGGCGACGACGCCGGCCCACCGGCACGCCAGGTCGCGGAGAAAGGCAACTGGCCGCTGCTGGCCGAGCCCAGCAGCGGGTGTCGCACGGGTCACACGGTGATTCGCACCTACCGGCTGCTGCTGGAAGGGGATCTCGGTGCCCGCATCGAACGCGTGGTGGTCTTCGGGCACCCGACCCTCTCGCGCCCGGTCTCCCGGTTGCTGGCGCGAGACGACGTCGAGGTCGTCTCGGTGCGGGGGCCCGGGCTCTCGGCCGACCGGCCGTTCCCCGTGGCTGGCGAGGTCAGCGCGTACGACGGGGTGGAGGTGATCGCGACCCAGGACCCCGACTGGCTCGAGGAGTGGTACCGCGCAGACCTGTCGATGTCCCGGCAGCTCGACCGGCTCCTCGCCGCCGAGCCCGACCTGACCCCGCACGAGGTCGCCGGTGCGGTCAGCCGCGCGCTGCCGCGGCGTGGACTGCTGGTCGTCGGTGCCTCCAACCCGATCCGCGACCTCGACCTGATGGTCGCGCCCTACGAGGTCGGCGGGCGCCGCAAGGTCATCGCCAACCGTGGCCTCGCCGGCATCGACGGGACGACCTCCTCGGCGATCGGCGCCGCCCTCGGGCGACCGCAGTCGTCGCGGGCGATCGCACTGATGGGCGACGTGACGTTCCTCCACGACACCACCGGCCTGTTCCTCGGCCCGCGCGAGGAGCGCCCGGACCTGACGATCGTCGTGGTGAACGACGACGGCGGGTCGATCTTCGCGACGTTGGAGCAGGGCGGACCGGCGTACGCCGACCGCTTCGACACGCTCTTCGGCACCCCGCACGGCATGGACCTCGCCAGCCTCTGTGCGGCGGCCCGCGTGCCCCACCTGCGCGTCACCGGCCTGCCCGAGCTCGAGCAAACGCTCGCAATGCCCAACGGCGGCATCGAGGTCGTCGAGGCCCGGGTCCGCCGCGACAACCGCGCGGACCTCGACAGAAGAATCCGCGCGCTGGCCCCCTGACGAGGGCCAACGCGCGGACGTGGTTCAGCTGCGGTCGATCAGGGCTGCGGGGTCTCCCACACGCGCACCCAGTCGACCGACATGCTCTGCGGAAGCTTCTTGTCGGGCAGCTCCAGCGCCTCGTAGTCGGAGGCGAGCAGGCTCAGGATGAGGTACTGCTGGGCCTTCGAGACGCGGGCCGACGTGCGCCAGGTCTCCTTGCCGTCGATGTAGAAGATGATGACCTTCGGCGTCCACTGGACCGAGAACACGTGGTAGTTCTTCGACCAGCCGTCGCGCTTGTTCTGCAGGAACGAGGTCGAGTTCTTGATCCACGAGCCGGTCTTGATCAGGCGCTGACCCTTGTACCAGTGGATGAAGCTGGTGAGGCCGCCCTGCGGGTGCTTGTCACCGAAGTACTCGATGATGTCGATCTCGTGGCCGTCGCTGCCGGGCTTGTTCTCGCCGACGGGCTGCATCCAGAAGCTGGCGTGCTGGCCCTGCAGCTTCTGCATCTTGATGCGGGCCGAGGCGACGCCGTAGCGGAAGCTGAAGGCCCTGTCGGTGCCGACGTGACCGTTGAGGCGGTAGGAGATCTTCTTGGTCTCCTTGCGCGAGACCGCCTTGCACTTGTCGCTGCGCGAGCGGTCCTTGATGACGCTGAGGCGCAGGGTGCCGCCACCCACCTTGACGGCGGACGGGTCGCCCTTCGAGCAGACCCGCTTGCTGAGCGGCTGGTAGTCCTGGCCGCGCATGCCCCAGACCGGGTTCAGCGTCGAGCCGCTGAACTCGTCGGTGAAGGTCGGCGCGAGCCAGCGCGTGGTGTCGACGCTGTTGCTCTTGACGGCCTTGAGCGAGCCCAGCTTCTGGGCGGTGACGCGGTAGGTCAGCGCCTGGCCGCCCTTGGAGACGGCAGCCTTGAAGTAGGCCTTGCCGGACTTCTCCTGCTTGGCGGTGCCGACCTTCTTCCACGACGAGCCGCGCTGCTGCTCGAGGACGACCTTGCGGCCCACCTTGACCGGCTTGATGGTCGCGATGGCGGAGCCCTTGGCGGCGTTGGCGCTGGCGGGGCGCTTCCCCGGCTGGACGATCTGCGGGAGCACCTCCAGCGAGATCTTCTGGCCGGCCTTCTTCGAGGTGGCCACCGTCGACGTCGACGCGGCGCGAGCCGCGGAGTCGGAGTCAGTGGCCGAACCCGTCTCGGTGTTCAGGAGCAGGGACGCGGGCAGGATCAGCGCGAGGGCGCTGCCTGCGAGCACGCGGCGTGCAGACATGTGAACTCTCTTCGTCTCGGGTGCGATTGGCTTTTCCCCCAGGGCACTCCACCCGTCGGAGGCGCCACCACCCTAACCGCGAACCCCACGCGTCACACGATTCGCCGGACATTCGCACGACCTAGTCTGGACCTCATGCGGATCACGAAGCTCGGGCACGCGTGCGTGCGGATCGAGCACGACGGTGTGGTCGTCGTCATCGATCCGGGTGTCTTCACCGACCCCGGCGCCGCCGACGGCGCGACAGCCGTGCTCGTCACCCACGAGCATCCCGACCACTGGACGGCCGATCACCTGCGCAGCACCGACGCGGACATCTGGACGACCGACGCCGTGGCCGACGTGCTCGCCGCCGAAACGCCGGACCTCACCGAGCGCGTACGCCGGATCGCGCCGGGGCAGACGTTCGACGCGGGCGTCCCGGTCACCGCCGTGGGCGAGCTCCACGCGGTCATCCACGAGGAGATCCCGCGCATCCACAACAGCGGTTACCTCCTCGACGTCGGAGGTCGGCGCGTCTACCACCCCGGCGACGCCCTCACCCTGCCCGGCAGCGAGGTCGACCTGCTGTGCGCTCCCGTCAG
>JACRAA010000441.1 GCA_016213595.1 Actinomycetota bacterium
GAGGACCTCGCCGAGACGGCGAGTCCCCTCGAAGATCCGCTCGGGGGTCGGGAAGCAGTAGGAGAGGCGCATGTTGCGGCTGCCGAGCCCGTCGGCGTAGAAGGCGGTGCCGGGGACGTACGCCACGCGGTTGGTCACCGCGCGGGGCAGCAGCGCCTGCGAGTCGAGACCCTCGGGACGCGTCACCCACACGAAGAAGCCCCCGTGGGGGTGCGTCCACGTCGTGCCGGTGGGCATGTGCTCCTGGAGCCCGTCGAGCATGGCGTCGCGTCTGGCCCGGTACATGTCCTTGAAGACGGTGATCTGAGCCTTCCAGTCCCAGTTCGCCAGGTAGGTGGAGATCGCGAACTGGCTGAACACCGGCGGGCACAGGGTGGCGGACTCCTGCGCCAGCACGAGCTTCTCCCGGACCGCGTGCGGCGCGAGGGCCCAGCCGACCCTGAAGCCCGGCGCGAACGTCTTCGAGAACGACCCGAGGTAGACGACGTTCTCCGCGTCGAACGAGCGGATCGCCGGTACGGGGTCGGCGTCGAGGCTCAGCAGGCCGTACGGGTTGTCCTCGACGACCAGCACTCCCGCGTTGCGGCAGACCTCGGCCACGCGGTGCCGACGCTCAAGGGTCATGAGGATGCCGGACGGGTTGTTGAAGTTGGGGATCGTGTAGAGGAACTTCACACGTCGCCCCTGAGCGCGCAGCGACGCGATCGCCGCCTCGAGCGCGTCGGGCTGCAGCCCGTCGTCGTCCATCGCCACGTGGACGACCTGCGCCTGGTACGACTGGAACGTCCCGAGGGCCCCCACGTACGACGGCGCCTCGGCCAGGATCACGTCACCGGGATCGATGAAAGTCCTTGTCACCAGGTCCAAGGCCTGCTGGGAGCCGGTGGTGATCGTGACGTCGTCGGGATGACCCGTGATCCCCTCGAGAGCCATCACCTCACAGATCTGCTCGCGGATCATCTCCTCGCCCTGGCCCGACCCGTACTGCATGGCCTGCGTGCCGCGTTCTGCGATGAGCTCGCCGATGCTCGAGCCGATGATGTCGAGCGGCAGGTCGGAGATGTTCGGCATGCCGCCGGCGAGCGAGACGACCTCGGGACGGTTAGCGACGGAGAAGAGAGCTCGTACAGCCGAGACCCGCAGACCGTGGGTGCGCTCGGCGTACGTGTCGACGTACCGGTCGAGCCGGGTGTCGCGTCTGGGCTGCTCAAGACTCACCCGCCCTAGTCTGCCGTAGGCGCCCGACCCTCAGTACGATTCGAGACAGGGCGAGCCCCCGCCGAACCGCTACCAGAGGTCCCCATGAACCGTTCCGCCTGGTCCATGACCGGCCGTCGCTTCCGGCTCCTGCACGCCTCCAACCTTGACACGCTGCCGCTGTGCGGGACCTGCAAGGAGATGGAGAAGCTCGTCAAGGACCGAGCGTGGGCGTACGCCGGGGACGACGAGTGGGGGTTCTGCGGTGTCGGCGTGTACCTGACGGGCGCCCCCGTCGCGTACGTCCTCGTGACGCCTGCGCTGTACGTACCGCGGCGTCACCCTCTCGCGCGCGGAGCCAACGCCGACGCCGCCGCGCTGCTCGCGCTGTACGTCGAGGGCACTCATCCTCAGCACGCCCTGGGCAAGCAGGCGGTCCAGCGGCTCGCCGCGAAGCTCGTGGACCAGCGCAACATCAACGCGATCGCCGCGGCGTCCTCGGACCGCGGCTTCTGCCAGCGTCCGAGCCGCGGCTGGCTCGCGGCCAACGGCTTCCGCGCCCTGGACGACGGTGTCCGACACCGCCTGGACCTGCGCGCGACCCGCAGCTGGCTCCCGAACCCCCAGGCCGTCGTCCGGCAGGTGGCTGGGATCGTCCGTCCTGCAGCCCCTCCGTACCCGGCCGGCCTCGGCGATCCGGCGCTCCACGTGGCCCACCGGGACCTCGTCGGCTCCGGCGCGCTCTAGCGCTGCGAGGGGCCGGGCGTCACGTCTTGCCGATCCCGGCGGAGACGGACTGTGCGGCCGCGATGAGCTCGTCCGCGGACTGGTCGACGAGCGTCATGAGCAGGACGGCCGTCGTCCCTGAGACGACCGCGCAGGCCATCCGGCTCTGGTCCGTCGCCCGCCCGCAGGCACCGCCGTTCACCTTGGTGATGTTGCGCGCCTGGATCTCGGCGAGCGCGGCCGAGGGGTCGGTCTGGGGTCGGTACGCGATGGCGACGAACTCCTGGGTGCCGTTGATGCTGTACGTCGCGGACACCGTCTGGATCTTGCTGCCCGTGTCGACCGACGGCTTGGTCCCCTGCGTGGGGTCGCGTGAGAAGTCACCGGCCGTGCGGGGCAGTGTCAGCGGCCCCTGGGTGATGCCGGCGATGTCCGGGTCGTAGCGGGAGAACAGGTAGCCGCCCACGCCGACGACCAGGAGCAGGGCCAGGACGATCGCGGAGATCGTGAGCAGTCGTCGGTGGTCATGCCACGCCGCGCGGACGCGCCTCGCGGAACGAGCGCGTGTGCGGGACGTCCGGTGGGTACGCGCCAGGCGCGGTGTTGCCTTCGGCCGGGGGGAGGTGCCCTTGCGGACGTCGTACTCGGGGTCGTCGATGACGATCGGGGTCAGGTCGACCTGGGTCTCGGGCTCGCCGGGGGCCGGCCGCCGGTAGAGGGAGTGGTCCTCGCCCGTCAGGGCCGAGCCGAACAGCCACGTCGCTGTGTCGTCTCCCACGAGCGAGCCGTGTGCGGACACCGGGTGGCCGCCCTCGCTGAGCATGACGTCCTCCTGCTCGAGGAGCTCCTGTGTCTCATCCAGGGAGGCTGTGACCTCGGCGATCGCCGGTACTGCGGCCACCTGCGCCGCGACGGCCGCGGCTGCCTCGGCCGACGCGCTGACTCTGAGATGCCCGCTCACCCGCTCGGCGGTGACGGGCAGCTCGGGAGTCTCCGCAGCCTCCGGATCGGACGACCCCTCCTCTTCGTCATCCTCGGGTGGATCCTCGCTGGGCCAGGCACGGGCCGCCGCCGGGAAGAGCTCCGTGTTGGCGAACTCGGCCTCGATGGGGGCGGAGAGGACCGGGTCGGGAAGAGCAGGCTGTACGGAGGGGGAGGGGGGGCTCGCCGGGTCGGCGACGGCACGGCGTGACGCGGGCGGTGCCTCCACCGGCGATGCGCCCGAGTCCGGGGTGGGGCCGACGTCGGGCAGGGACGGCTGGATCGCCCGTGCGGCGACGCTGTACGAGCTGGGCGGCCAGCCCAGGCCTCGGACCCCAGACTGGTCGCCGTCATCCTCGCCGTCATCGACCCAGGCGTAGCGCCTGCTCGGCTCCTCGTCCTCAGCCTCTGTCGGGGTGAAGGCAGATCGTCGGGGTGCAACCGCGGGCACCTCGTCGACATGGAGGGGACTCACCGCGGAGCGTCGGGGAGTGACGTCCTCCAGGTCGTCGTCCTCGAAGGGGCTCATCGCCGAGCGACGCGGGGACATCTCCGCCTCGTCGTCCTCCGAGAGGGGGCTCAGGGCAGAGCGTCGTGGCTGCGGATCATTGTCGACCGTGCGTCGAGACGGGAAGCTTCCCGGTACCCACCTCCGCGGTGCCTGGCCCCAGGCTCGGGGCGCGGAGGCACGGTCCGGATCTGAAGGACCCGACTGCGGTGGGGTCTCGTCGCCCGGCGTCATGGTTCGCGCTACGCCACCTCGTCGAGCGCCTTGCGCAGCTGAAGCTTCGGCACGGCGCCCATGAACTGCTTGACGACCTCGCCGCCGGAGAAGACAAGGACCGTGGGGAGGCGGAGGACACCGAACTGCGCGGGAACCGAGGTGTTGGCGTTCGTGTCGAGCTTCACGAAGTCGATCTTGCCGTCGTACGTCGCAGCAAGCTCGTCGAGGATCGGTGAGAGCTGCTTGCACGGTGCGCACCAGTCGGCCCAGAAGTCGACGACCACCGGACGCGGGGACTTGAGGACCGTGGCGGCGAAGTCGGCGTCAGTGACGTCGATGGCGTGGGACATGGCTGTCTCTCCTTCTGCGGGAACAGTGTGGCAGGTAACTCAGCTCGCCGCAGTGGCGAGCACCTCGGAGTCGGCGAGCTCCAGCAGGAAGCGCTCGGCGTCGAGGGCGGCCGCGCAGCCGCTGCCCGCTGCCGTGACCGCTTGGCGATAGGTGTGGTCGACGAGGTCTCCGCACGCGAACACACCGGAGAGGTTGGTACGGGTGGAACGCTCTGCGACCTTCACGTAGCCGGCGGGGTCCACGTCGACCTGGCCGCGCACGAGCTCGGACCGCGGCTCGTGGCCGATGGCGACGAAGACGCCCGAGGCGGGGATCGTACGAAGCTCACCGGTGATGGTGTCCTTCAGCGTCACCGACTCGACCTTGGTGTCGCCGTTGATGCCGACGATCTGCGAGTTCCAGGCGAAGTCGATCTTCGGGTCGGCCTCTGCCCGGGCACGCATGATCTTCGAGGCCCGCAGCTCGTCGCGGCGGTGGACGATGGTGACAGACGTGCCGAAGCGTGACAGGAAGGTGGCCTCCTCGACCGCCGAGTCGCCCCCGCCCGCGACCACGATCGGCTTGCCCTTGAAGAAGAAGCCGTCGCACGTCGCACACCAGGAGACACCGCGACCGGAGAGACGGTCCTCGTCGGGGAGACCGAGCCGCTTGTAGCCGGAACCCATGGCAAGGATGACCGCCTTGGCGCGGTGCTCCGTGCCTTCGGAGTCGACGACGGTTTTGATCGGCCCGTCCAGACGAAGCTCGATGGCGTCGTCCGCGACGAGCTCTGCCCCGAAGCGCTCGGCCTGCGCACGCATCTGGTCCATCAGGTCGGGACCCATGATCCCTTCCGCGAACCCTGGGAAGTTCTCGACCTCGGTGGTGTTCATGAGCGCCCCGCCCGCGGTGATGGAGCCCTCGAGCACCAGGGGCTTCAGCTCAGCGCGCGCGGCGTAGATCGCGGCCGTGTAGCCGGCCGGCCCCGACCCGACGATGATGATCTCCCGGACCTCGTCAGACATGCGATGCGACTCCCTCTCGTACGTGCAGGCCACCCTACAGACAGCCACTGTCAAGACTCTCGCAACAACACCCGAGGCGCCTCGCACATTCCCCCTGGGGGTATCTCCGACGTCGCCTCCCGGCCGCGTCGGGCTGGGCTGTACCCTGCAACGCTCCGGCATGGCGACCCGAGCCGGCTGCTGGCGTGGCTATGGGTGGTCGAAGGCCGCTCGCATCCTGCACCTCACGTGAGGTCGAGCGTAAGTTCTTTCCAGGCAGGGAAAACGACGGCTTTCGTCCTTCTGACCGCGACGCTCCTAGTGAGAAGCTGGTTCGTCAGGGCGAGCGCGAACGGCGCCCGCTGCAGCGCCGCCGAACCCTGTGAGTTATTCACAGAATCGCTTGCGAAGGCTGCTGAACGGCAATAGGAATGCCCCAAAGGCACCCCCACCCCAGCGAGGCCAGCATGCCGTACGACGGCCCGACCGTCTTCCCCCGCGACGCCTCATCGTCCCGGCATTCCTCTCCGGCAGTGGCGCGGCGTTCCTGCGCGAGCCGTGTGCGCGGATGACGACAGAGACCCAGCAGCGGTCAGGGCCTGTGGAAACCGTGGTCCCGCTCCCGTCGCCGCCCCGGCTACGTCGGAGGCCGTCGCTCGTGGTCGTGTCGGCCCTGCTCGTGATCCTCGGTGCACTGGCGTCGGCATGGGCCTACTCGAGTCTCGGCAACGCGCGCGACGTGCTCGCGGTCCGTACGGACGTCTCGCGTGGTCGCACCATCACAGCGGAGAACCTCCAGGTCGTACGGATCGGGCTGGACCCGGCCCTCCAGGTCGTGCCCGCCGCCGACGCGGGCTCGCTCGTGGGCAGGCAGGCCGCCGTGGACCTCAGGGCGGGCCAGCTGCTCGTACCGTCGGCGCTCACCTCGGAGGTCGTACCGGGGCGTGGAAAGTCGGCGGTCGGCCTGTCGCTGACGCCGGCGCAGATGCCGAGCGAACCGCTGCTGGCCGGTGACGAGGTGAGGATCGTGTCGACGCCGGGGTCGCAGGGCGACGTCGGGACGAGCAGACCGGTCGTGTACCGCGGCCAGGTCATCGGGGTGTCCGAACGAGCCGTCGACGGCACGACTGCGGTCACCGTCCAGGTGGACGCGGACGTGGCCCCGGAGCTCGCCGCCCGTTCCGCATCCGGCAAGGTGGCGCTGGTCCTCGACTCCCGGGTCCGCTGATGGCCCTCATCGTGCTCGCGTCAGCCTCGGGGTCACCGGGGGTGACGACGACAGCACTCGGGATCTCGCTGGTCTGGCATCGGCCGGTCGTCCTCGTCGATGCCGACCCGGTCGGTGGCTCCTCCGTGCTGGCCGGCTACTTCCAGGGCACGGTGACCGATGACGACGCGATGGTCACCCTCGTCCTCGCCCACCGGGACCGACGCCTCGCAGAGGTGCTGCCGCAGACCCTGATCACGGTCCCCGGCACGCACGTGTTGGTGCTTCCCGGGCCCAAGTCCCACGCGCAGGCCGGAAGCCTGACCGAGCTGTGGCCGGCGTTGGCGGTCGAGCTGAGCGCGCTCGAGCAGACGGGCCAGGACGTCATCATCGACATCGGGCGCGAGGGCATGGTCCACTCTCCGCAGGCGCTCCTTCAGGCTGCGGACCTCGCGCTCCTCGTCATCCGTACCGACCTGCCCGCCCTCGCCGCGGCGCGACAGTGGGCCGCGATGTGGTCAGCCGCGAGCCAGAGCGGTGCGGGTGCATCCGGCGTCGCTGCCCTCCTCGTGGGCGCGGGGCGGCCGTACGAGGCGTCGGAGGTGGCGAAGGTCCTGGGCATCACGGTGCTGGAGAGCGTCGCCTGGGACCCGCGGTCCGCGACGATCTTCAGTCAAGGCCAGAAGCCGCCGGGAGGCTCGTGGCCGCAGCGCGACCGGCTCGTCCGGAGCTACCGTGCGGCGGCTGCCGCCCTCAACCAGCGAGTGGCGGCCCAGCGGCTGGCGATGTCGTCCGGGGACGTGTGGTGACCAGGGAGCCTCCGCGCGTGGGGGTCGTCTCGGACCCGTCCCAGCTGCCTCTGTTCGCTCGTACCGCCGGCCCGGGTGCCAGGGTGGCCGGCGTCGCCCTGTCCGCCCCCTCGGGAGCTCTCCACGGATCCCTGTCCCATCATGCAGCCGCCCCGCCGGCCTCCGGGGACTGGGCGGAGGAGGCGTGGAGGCAGGTGATGGCCCCAGGAAGCCCCGAGCAGTCGTCGGTCGACTGGTCGCTCGTCGCCGCCCTCCGCTCGGCGGCCTCCGAGCGACTCATGCGTGCCCTCGAGGCGAACCCGCACATGGAGGCTCCCGAGCAGCAGGCGTTGGGGCGGCGCATCATCGCGGAGCTCCTCGAGGAGGAGGCCAAGCAGGCCGCCTCCGCCGGCCGAGGCGCCTTCGACCGTCGCCGAGAGGCCGCGTTGGCGCACGCCGTGTTCGACGCGTTGTTCCGCTTGGGTCGGCTGCAGCCGCTGGTGGATGACCCGAAGGTCGAGAACGTCACGATCCTCGGCCACGAGGACGTCTGGCTGGAGTACGACGACGGCCGGCTGGTACGTGGTCCTGCCGTCGCCGACTCCGACGGCGAGCTGATCGACTTCCTCGTCTTCCTCGCGTCGCGCTCCGAGGTCAACGCCCGGCAGTTCTCCGAAGCCGAGCCGCGACTGCACCTTCGTCTGGACGGGGGCGCCCGGCTCGCAGCGACCGCATGGGTGACTCCCCGCCCGTCGGTGGTGATCCGGAGGCATCGCCTGCGGCAGGCGACTCTGGCGCAGCTCGTACGGCGTCAGTCGCTGGGGGCGGTGGCGGCGTCCTTCCTCGCGGCAGCCGTGCGGGCCCGGAGGTCGATCATCGTCGCGGGGCCGCAGGGCGCGGGGAAGACAACCATGCTCCGCGCCCTGTGTGCCGAGATCGGTCCCATGGAGGCGATCGGCACGTTCGAGACCGAGTACGAGCTGCACCTCCACGAGCTCAAGGA
>JACRAA010000442.1 GCA_016213595.1 Actinomycetota bacterium
GAGGCCGGCCTCAACATCGCCGATCTGCTCAACAAGTCGCGGGGCGACCTCGCCTACACGCTCATCGACGTCGACGGCGAGCCGTCCGACGACCTCATGGCGAAGATCCGCGGCATCAGCGGCGTCCTCGCCGCCCGTCGCCTCTGAGCCGGACGTCCGGCTACAGCCACTCGAGCCACTGGCCGTGGCTGCCGACGCGCGCCAGCGGTCGGCCGTCGAGTGCCAGGACGAAGCACGGGCGGGGGTCGTCGGTGAAGCCTGGAGGAAGGGCGTCCCGGACGACGGGGACGACCTTGACGCCCTCGTTCGAGACCCAGTGAACGCCCAGCCGGCCGAGCAGGTCGAGGTGCCGCTGCCGCTGCTCGCGGGGCAGGTACGCGAGGGTCGCCGAGTGGACGACGACCACGGTGGCACCTCGAGGGGCGGCGGCGAGCACGGCCGGGAGCGCGTCGGTGATGTCACCGGCCACGCGCAGCACGTCCCTGTCCGCGACCGCACGCAGCGCCGCGGCCAGCCGCTCCTCGCGGGCCGTCTCGCCGGGCCAGACCAGCGCGCGAAGCCACGCGGAGTCCTCCGGGTCGGACGGGTCGAGCGGGTTCCGGTCGATGCCGGCGCGCCAGGCGACCTGAGGGACGGCCAGGGGCAGACTCTCGCCGGACACCTGGCACTCGATCGACACCTCTCCCGGGCTGCCTGCGGAGACGACCGTGCCGTCGTCGAGCAGCCATCGGTAGTGGTACAGGTCGGGGAACAGGCCGAGCCCCGCCGACATGCCCACCTCGACGAGAGCGATCGGCTGGGGGAGCGAGGCGAGGACCGGTGCGAGCACCGCGCAGCGTCCCACCTCGTTCGTCTGGGTGAACCGGGTCGTCACCAGGTGCTCGATCGCCGCCCAGTGACGCTGGACCCAGTCCTCGAGGGACGGGTCGGCGTCGAGCGGGCCGTGGAGCCGCTTGACCGACGCCAGGAACAGGTTCGGCTGCCGGGCCGCCGGCGGGAGCTCGTCGAGGAGCGCGGCGATGGCGGGAGTCGCCGCCACCTGCCTGCTCACTCGCGCCCAGCCCGGTGAGCTGGCCTCGGCCTCGCCCGCGAACCACTCGTACAGCTCCGGGATCGATGCGGTCTCCCAGAACCGCGCACTCCTCATGTGGATGACCCTATTCCCACAGTCACTAGTCCCCTAGACTACAGAGATGCAGAGTCGCAGTGACCGTCTGGACCGCCTTCCCTTCACGAGGCGGCACGCACGCCTCCTCCTCGGCTCCGGCCTCGGCTGGGCTCTCGACGCCATGGACGTGGGGCTCATCGGGTTCGTCATGGCTGCCCTCGCGAAGCAGTGGTCGCTGTCGGCCGTCACGCTGGGCTGGATCGGCTCGATCGGCTTCGCGGGCATGGCCGTCGGGGCTTCGCTCGGCGGACTTCTCGCCGACCGCATCGGCCGACGCCAGGTGTTCGCCCTGACGCTCCTCGTGTACGGGCTCGCGACAGGCGCCGCAGCGCTGTCCGTCTCGGTGGCCATGCTCGTGGCGCTGCGGTTCGTGGTGGGGATCGGCCTCGGGGCCGAGCTGCCGGTCGCGTCCACCCTCGTCTCCGAGTACGCGCCGCGACGCATCCGCGGTCGCGTCGTCGTCGCCCTCGAGGCGTTCTGGGCGCTGGGCTGGATCTTCGCCGCGCTGCTCGGCTTCTTCCTGATCCCGGCCTCTCCCGCGGGATGGCGATGGGCGTTGGCCGTGGGCATGGTCCCCGCGGCGTACGCGCTGTACGTCCGGTTCCGTCTGCCCGAGTCCGTACGGTTCCTGGAGCGGCACGGCCGCGTCGAGGAGGCGGAGGCTGCCGTCCAGCTGTACGAGCGGGCGGCCGGTGTCCAGCCGACGCGCTCGGAGCTCGTGGAGATCGCGGCGCCCCGCGCCGAGTCGATCTGGTCGCCGGCCCTCCGGCGGCGGACGGCCGCGCTCTGGGCGGTGTGGTTCGGCATCAACCTGTCCTACTACGGGGCATTCACCTGGATCCCGACGCTGCTCAGCGCGGGGGACGCGGGCCTGACGAGGTCCTTCGCCTGGACACTCGTGATCACGCTGGCGCAGGTCCCCGGGTACGCAGCCGCCGCGGTCCTCATCGAGGTCTGGGGTCGACGTGCGACCCTGGCCACGTTCCTCGCCGGGTCGGCCGCGGCGGCCATGCTCTTCGGTTGGGCCGTGTCGCAGCAGCCGCTGGTGGCCGGCTGGGTGATCGGCAGCGGCTGCCTGCTCTCGTTCTTCAACCTCGGCGCCTGGGGCGCGCTGTACGCGGTCGGGCCCGAGGTGTACCCGACCGCCAGTCGCGGCACCGGGACCGGTGCTGCCGCCGCGTTCGGCAGGGTCGCGGCGATGGTCGCGCCTCTGTGCGTACCGCCCCTGCTCACTGCAGGAGGCCGTCCCCTCGTGTTCGGGACGTTCGCCGTCGCCTTCGCGGTCGCGACCGTCGGTGCCCTGTTCCTCCCGGAGCGTCGCGGCCAGACCCTGGCCGCCTGAGCCCACGCCTTGGCGCCACGGGGCCGGCGGTCCGTGGACCAGGGAGAATCTCCGGCATGCGCCTCGCTGCCCTCCTTGGACCCACCGACCGGCTGCCGCGGCGCCTCGCGCAGCTCCTCGCCGGCCTGGTCCTGTACGGATGGTCGATGGCCATGATGGTCCGCAGCCGTCTCGGCCTGGACCCGTGGGACGTCTTCCACTACGGCCTCGCCCGCCACGTACCGCTCACCTTCGGCCAGGTCACCATCGCGGTGGGAGCGGTCGTCCTGCTCGCGTGGATCCCGCTGCGCCAGCGGCCCGGCATCGGGACGCTCCTCAACATCCTCGTCATCGGCATCGCCGCGGACCTCGGGCTCTCCGTCATGGCGTCGCCGCACGGCCTGCTGGGCAGAAGAGTGCTCCTCGTGGGAGGGATCGTCCTCAACGGTCTCGCCGGTGGGCTGTACGTGGGCGCGCACCTGGGGCCCGGTCCCCGCGACGGGCTGTGGGTCGCGCTGACCCGGCGGTACCACCTGAGCGTGCGCCTCGTCCGTACCGTCATCGAGCTCACGGTGCTGGGTGTCGGCTGGCTCATGGGAGGCGTCGTCGGGGTGGGGACCGTCCTGTACGCACTCTCCATCGGGCACCTCAACCAGTTCTTCCTGGCGAGGCTCGAGGTGAGGACGCAGGAGGCGGAGCCTGCCCCGGTTGTCGCCGAGACGTGTTCTGAGACGATTCAGTAGCGCTGTTGGCGGGTGTGCAGGACGTGCCATCCTTGTCCCTCCCAGCGGCGGCCCGACGTCGTGACGCCAGGCCTCAGCGCCTAGGCTGAGCACCATGCCGGGCGGCGGACCCGGCACTTCTCGCGAAAGGGCGACCACATGACCCCCCTGACCTGGACAGACCTCGACAAGCGGGCGGTGGACACGGCCCGAGTGCTGGCGGCGGACGCCGTGGAGAAGGTGGGCAACGGGCACCCGGGCACCGCCATCTCGCTGGCCCCGCTGGCGCACCTGCTCTACCAGAAGGTCATGAACGTCGACCCGTCCGACCAGGACTGGCTGGGCCGCGACCGCTTCGTCCTGTCGGCCGGCCACGCGTCGCTGACCCAGTACATCCAGCTGTTCCTCGCGGGGTTCGGCCTGGAGGTCGAGGATCTGGCGAGCCTGCGCACGTGGGGCTCGAAGACGCCGGGACACCCAGAGGTCCACCACACCAAGGGGATCGAGTGCACGACCGGCCCGCTCGGTACCGGCGTGGCCAACGGGGTGGGCTTCGCCATGGCCTCCCGCCGTGAGCGCCAGCTGTACGACCCGACCGCCGTGCCCGGGGAGTCCGTCTTCGACCACTTCGTCTACGTCATCGCCGGCGACGGGTGCATGCAGGAGGGTGTCTCGAGCGAGGCGTCGTCCCTGGCGGCGACGCTGGAGCTCGGCAACCTCATCCTGTTCTACGACGACAACCGGATCTCCATCGAGGGCGAGACCAAGATCGCGTTCTCCGAGGACGTCGAGGCCCGCTACGCCGCGTACGGCTGGCACGTGCAGCACGTCGACTTCACGAACGGGATGACCACGTACTCGGAGAAGGTCGACGAGCTGTACAAGGCGATCGACGCGGCCAAGGCGGTCACGGACCGGCCCTCGTTCATCAAGGTCACGACGATCATCGGCTGGCCGCTGCCGACCAAGGCCGGCAGCCACTCCGTGCACGGTGCGAAGCTGGGCGGCGACGAGATCGCCGGACTCAAGCGCGAGCTGGGGTTCGACCCGGAGAAGTCGTTCGACGTCGACCCTGAGGTCCTCGAGTACACGCGCTCCAACGCCGCGGAGCGCGCCAAGGCCGTCCGCGGCCCCTGGGAGGAGAGGTTCGCGGCCTGGCGCAGCGCCAACCCGGACCAGGCCGCGCTGCTCGACCGCGTCATCGCCCGCGAGCTGCCGGAGGGTGTCGAGGCGGCCCTGCCCGTCTTCCCGGCCGACAAGCCGATCGCGACGCGCGCCGCATCCGGGAACGTCCTCGGAGCGCTCGCCAACCTCATGCCCGAGCTGTGGGGCGGGTCCGCCGACCTCGCCAGCTCGAACAACACGACGATGAAGGGCGTCTCGTCGTTCATCCCCGCCGAGCGGTCGTCGAAGGAGTTCACCGGTGACCTCGTCGGCCGCACGCTCCACTTCGGGATCCGCGAGCACGCGATGGGCAACATCCTCAACGCGATCAACCTGGAGAGCCTGACCCGTGCGTACGGAGGGACGTTCCTCGTGTTCTCCGACTACATGCGGTCCTCGGTGCGCCTGGCTGCGATCAGCAAGGCGCCGACGGTCTTCGTGTGGACGCACGACTCCATCGGCGTCGGCGAGGACGGTCCCACGCACCAGCCGATCGAGCACATCCCGAGCCTGCGCCTCATCCCCGGCCTCGACGTCGTCCGCCCGGCTGACGCCAACGAGACCAGTGCGG
Organism: Actinomycetota bacterium; assembly: GCA_016213595.1. Taxonomy (GTDB): domain Bacteria; phylum Actinomycetota; class Actinomycetes; order Propionibacteriales; family Propionibacteriaceae; genus Fen-668. The sequence goes on from JACRAA010000442.1 coordinate 4,947, forward strand.
CCTGGCTCCAGGTCCTGAAGAACCACGAGCGGCCCGCCGGCCTCATCCTCTCCCGCCAGAACCTGCGGGTCTTCGACCGTTCGGAGGGGAGTGGCTACGCGAGCACGGAGGGCGTCGCCAAGGGTGGCTACACGCTGGCCGAGGCATCGGCAGAGCCCCAGGTGATCCTGGTCGCCACCGGCTCAGAGGTCGAGATCGCCGCCGACGCCCGGGACGCGCTGGAGGCGTCCGGTGTCCCCACCCGGCTCGTCTCGATGCCCTGCGTCGAGTGGTACACGGCGCAGCCCGACGCGTACAAGGCGTCCATCCTTCCGGCGGACGTGCCGAAGGTCGTCATCGAGGCGGCCCAGCCGATCGGCTGGCGTGACGTTCTCGACGGTACGGTCACGGCGATCGGTATCGACCACTTCGGCGCCTCGGCGGCGGCAGGTGTGCTGTACGAGCAGTTCGGCCTCACCGCCGACGTCGTCGTGGATGCGGCCAAGGCGCTCATCTAGTCCGTACTGCCCAGCCAGCCGTACTGAACGTCGCGCGTCCCTCCGGGTTCTCCTCGGGGGGACGCGCGTTCTCGTACGGGATCACGAAAGGTGTCAGGCAGGAGGGTCTCAGCCTCACTTGCTGGCGCCCTCCAGGAGCGGCGCGAGGAACGCGGCGGTGTCGGCCGTCTCGTCCGCGTTGATCGCGTGGGCGAGGCCCGGGTACACGCGGCGGGTCAACGTCGAGTGGGCGGGCAGCCAGGCCTCCGTGCGCTCGATAGCCTCCTGCACGATGACGCCGTCGCGGCTGCCCCGCCCCCAGAAGACGGGGGGCCGCGACTCGGTGAGGACGGCATCGGCAGGCCGGTCCGCCGCTTGGACGAAGCCGCCCAGCACGACCGTCGCGAGGATCCGTTCGGGTCGTGTGCGGAGCAGCTCCGTGGCCATGAGCCCGCCCTGGGAGAACCCGACCGCGACCAGCCTGGTGGCGGGGTCCAGGTGCGCGTCGACCCACTGCCAGACCGCGTCACGGGCTGCCGCCACAGGGTCGGGGTCCGGGTCGCCGGGCCTGACGACGTGGAACCACGCGTAGCTCCCGGGGCCGAGGACCAGGGGCGCGCGCAGGGAGGCCCAGGGCAGGCCCGGCACGAGGTGAGGTGCCAGGCCTGCGAGGTCGTCCTCGAACGAGCCGTACCCGTGGAGCAGGACGGCGACGACCGGGCCCGTCAGCGGCTCAGGTGAGGTACGGGCTGCGAGATTGCACATGGGCGCTGGGTCCACGCTCAGCGGGCGATCGCGATGCCGCCGGTCCAGGGCAGCTTCTCGCCGGCCGCGAGGGTGAGCTGCAGGAAGCCCATGGCCTCGAGCTCGTGGGCGCGCGCCAGTGAGCCGGCGTCGATCGCGGAGACCCCACCGGCCTCGAGGGCGGTTACGAGCACCTGCTTGCCTGCGTCGTCGTCCCCGGCGACCAGGACGGTCGTCGTCTCGTTGCCCACCTTCTTCGACGCCAGGGTCCCGGCGAAGTTGGTGTTGAACGCCTTGAGCACGCTGCTGTCAGGGAGCTTCGCAGCGAGCTCGGCGGCGGCGGAGCTGCCGACCGGTACGACGAGTGAGTCGAAGGTCTCGAAGTTCAGGGGGTTGGTGATGTCCACGACCACCTTGCCGCGCAGCTGGTCGCCGTACTCGGCGACGATCTCGCTGAGCGCGTGGTACGGGACGGCGAGGATGACGACGTCGCCGTCGACCGTGCCGCGTCCGCCGTGGCTGACGTGCGTGACCGTGCTGCCGCCGTCCGTGAGGACGGAGCCGATCGCGCTGCCCATGTTGCCGGTGCCGAAGATCGTGAAGCGTGCCATGAGAGTCTCCTTCGTCGTCCCGCCCTGAGCGGGAAGCTTGTACCTACAAGTAAGGACCGTACCAGGCAATGGTTGTATGTTCAACTATCAGGTAGGATGGGTCCCATGACGACGCTGAGCAGACCGGAACGGGTGGCTGTCTCGCGCCTCCAGGCGCTTCTGGAGCTGCTGCCGAGCGCCCTGGACAGGCGGCTCACCACGGCCGGGCTCACCGCGTTCGAGTACACGCTCCTTGAGGCGCTCGCCGAGTCGGAGAGCCGGCGCATGCGCCTGTCCGCGCTCGCGGCACGGACGAACGCGACGCTGCCGCGCCTGTCACGGGTGGTCTCCTCCCTCGAGCGCAAGGGCTACGTGCAGCGCATGCCCTGTCCGGCCGACTCCCGCGCGACGAACGCCGTGCTCACGAGTGCGGGGGAGCAGGCGTACGAGCTCAGTCGCGGCCTGCACGCCGACGCCGTACGCAGGCTCATCCTCGACGCGCTGGACGAGGACGACCTCGACGACCTGTCCCGGATCACGCTGGCCGTCCTCACGAAGCTGGACCCCGAGGGGCGCCTGACGGTGACCGCGGACGGTACGTGTCCGGCCGATCCGGCCGGATAGGCGGAGCCCGCCTCAGAGTTCGCCAGAGTCCGTACCCTGGGTCCATGCGCGGATTCAGCAAGCTGCTCTCGTCCCTGCTCGCCACCTCAGGTCCCGGCCGGGTCACCCTGGAGATCGACCTGGACAGGGGGGTGCTGCGGGCAGCACCGGACAACCCGATGGAGGCGTTCAGGGCCATCAACGCGCCGACCATCAACGCTCTGAGCCAGGCGCTCCGGGAGGCGGTGACCGACGAGCGGGTCGCCGGACTGGTGGTCCACGTGGGAACCTGCCCGCTGTCCGCGGCCCTCGTCGACGAGGTGGGCGCCGCCATCCGGCAGTTCGGCCAGCACAAGCCGACGGTCGCCTACGCGGAGTCGTTCGGGGAGCTCACCTCCGGCATGTTCGCGTACCGCCTCGCGACCGCCGCGTCGACCATCTGGCTCCAGCCGTCGGGGGCGGTCGTGCTCGGCGGGATCCACGTCGACATGCTGCTCCTCCGCGGGGGGCTCGAGAAGCTGGGCCTCGACCCGCAGTTCTCCCAGCGCAAGGAGTTCAAGACCGCAGCGGAGACGTACTCGGCCTCGGAGGTCAGCGACGCGAACCGCGAGATGAGCGGGCGTCTCGCGTCCTCCCTCGTCGAGGAGACCGTGGCGCTCATCAGTGAGCGCCGTGGCCTGACCGCTGACGCGGTCCGCGAGGTCATCGACCGGGGACCGGTCTCCGCGGAGGAGGCGCGGTCGCTGGGGCTCGTCGACCACCTGGGCTACCGGGACGACGTCTACGCCGAGGTCCGCAGCACGTGGGGCAAGGACGCGACCCTGCAGTACGCCTCCCGCTACATCGGCTCCTTCAGCGCGAAGGCGATCTCGCGGCTGGCCATGAAGCCGATGGTGGCCGTGGTCTCGGTACGTGGCGGCATCGTGAGCGGACGGCCCGTACGGTCCCCGCTGGGAGGGGCGCAGGCGGGTTCCGAAGTGGTCCTGGAGCACCTGCGCCACGCCCGCATGGACGACAACGTGAAGGCCGTCATCCTCGCCGTCGACTCACCCGGCGGCTCGTACATCGCCTCGGACACGATCCGTGCCGGGGTGCTGGAGCTCAAGAAGGCGGGCAAGCCGGTGGTGGCGGCGATGGGTGACCTCGCCGCGTCCGGCGGCTACTTCGTCTCGATGGGCGCGACAGAGATCGTCGCCAGCCCCTCCACGCTCACCGGCTCCATCGGGGTGTTCGGCGGCAAGGTCGTCAACCAGGGGCTGTACGACAAGCTCGGGCTCGTTCGCGAGGACGTGCAGTCGGGCCGCCTCGCCGACATGTTCGCGGGGAACCGGGGCTTCAGCGAGGACCAGTGGCGCATCCTGGACCGCTGGCTCGACCAGGTGTACGACGACTTCACGACGAAGGCGGCGGCGGACCGCGGGATGCTCGTCGACGAGCTCGAGCCGCTCGCCCGTGGCCGGGTGTGGACCGGCGCGGACGCCAAGGAGCGCCGGCTCGTCGACCACCTGGGCGGCCGTGAGGTCGCCATCGAGCGTGCCTGCGCCCTGGCCGGTCTGGACCGCGACAAGGTGGCCGTGCGGCCTCTCCCGCTGCTGGGACTGCTCGAGCGCCTCCAGCCGGCGCAGTCCTCGGAGCATCCGGGCGGGCTGAACGGGTTCGGCGCAGTGCTCGACCCGCTCAGGCTCCTGTCCAGCCTCGCCACGGAGCTGGGGCTCGTACCGGACGGTGTCCTGTCGATGCCGTACCGCGTGCGGATCAGCTGACCGAGGGCGGCTGTCCTGCCGGGACACCTCAGGCGGCCGCCTGAGCCCCTTCTCGAGGCCGGCGGGTCGTCTACTCCGAGAAGGTCGCGAGGGCTGGCTGGGGGGTCGCCACGCCGCGCGCGGTCGGGAAGAAGGCCCGGAGACCACGACGCCGCAGCGTGTACCAGACGAGGTTGAACGCGGCCATGGCGAACACGGTGAACGCCGTCATGACCGTCCCCGTGTCGGGGACGAGCAGTCCCCACGCGGCCCACAGGGCCTGGTTGAGCACCGCCATCGTCATGAACAGGGCCGAGACGCCCGCCACGTGGGGTGCGCGGACCAGCTGGGTGGACTGGCCGAGGTTGGAGACCACGGCGAGCAGGATCGCCGTCACACCGAAGGCCGCGGACCCCAGCACGTGGTCGACCGTCGTCATGAGACCGGCCGCCGCCAGGCTGGGCAGCAGCAGGACGACGACCGGACGGCGGAAGCGGCGCGCGAGGAGGACCACGATCGTCGCCGTCGTGCACAACCCGATGCTGTTGCTCAGGATCATCGTCAGCTGCTGGAGCCGGACACCGTGCGCCCCCCAGGCGAGGTTCGCCGCCAGGATCGTGCGCCATGCGGTGAGCGACAGCCCGTCGACCCGGCGGGTGCGTACGAGCCGGACGAGCTGAGGCAGGCCCACGACCATGCCGACGACGACAGCGCACCATCCCAGGACATCGACGGCGCTCACAGCAGGCTCCAGACACGAGAAGGAATAGCCATACGCTAGCGACGTTCTGTGCGGCACGATCACCCCACGCCGCCTACGCTCACCCGTCGAGATCCTGCACGTGCCACTCTCTCGTCTGCCTGCTGCTGTCTGGGACGCCTCCCCGAAGACCTGCCGGACGGGGCCTCGGAGGGCGACAGGCAGGTCGTCAACACTTTGACGACCCCGGTGTCTCGTCATCAAGAGGTCCTCGCTATCGTGACTCGCGCACAGGGACGCCGAGTTCTGATCGGCTCCCGAGGAGGAAGCATGAAGATCGGGATCCCCAAGGAGTCGCAGGCCGGCGAGAGGCGTGTGGCCGCGACGCCCAAGACCGTCTCCCAGCTGCGAGCGCTCGGCTACGACGTCGTCGTCCAGTCCGGCGCGGGCGAGGCGGCCAGCTATCCCGATGCGGCGTACGTCGCAGAGGGCGCGACGATCGTCGACGACGCGTCGGCGTGGACGTCCGACATCATCACGAAGGTCAACCCACCCACCCAGGCAGAGGTCGCCAAGCTGCCGGTGGGGTCCACGCTCATCAGCCTGCTGTCGCCGCGGCTCGACCCCGACCTCGTCGCGTCTCTGGTACGGGCGGGGGTCACGGGCATGGCCATGGACGCCGTACCCCGCATCTCCCGCGCGCAGGCCCTCGACGTGCTCTCCAGCATGGCGAACATCGCCGGCTACCGGGCGATCGTCGAGGCGGCCCACCAGTTCGGCTCCTTCTTCACGGGTCAGGTGACGGCGGCGGGCAAGGTGCCGCCGGCGAAGGTCCTTGTCGTGGGCGCAGGTGTCGCGGGACTCGCGGCCATCGGTACGGCCCGCTCGCTGGGCGCGATCGTCCGCGCCACCGACGCTCGACCCGAGGTCGCCGAGCAGGTCGAGTCGATGGGCGCTGAGTTCCTCACCGTCAAGGCGGGGGAGCAGCAGGTCTCGACCGACGGCTACGCCAAGGAGATGTCCGAGGACTACAACTCCGCGGCGGCCCGGCTGTACGCCGAGCAGGCTCCCGACGTCGACATCATCGTCACTACCGCCCTGATCCCGGGCAAGCCCGCCCCGCGCCTCATCACCGCCGACATGGTCGCCTCGATGAAGCCCGGCTCGGTCATCGTCGACATGGCCGCAGCGAACGGCGGGAACGTCGAGGGCACGGTCGCCGACCAGCTCGTCGTCACCGCGAACGGTGTGAAGATCATCGGCTACACCGACCTCCCGGGCCGGCTGCCGAGCCAGGCCTCGCAGCTGTACGGCACGAACGTGGTCAACCTCATGAAGCTCGTCACCCCCGGCAAGGACGGACAGCTCGTCCTCGACATGGACGACGTGGTCATCCGCGGCATGACGGTGTCCAAGGACGGCGAGCTGCTGTGGCCGCCGCCTCCCGTCCAGGTCTCCGCCGCGCCGGTCGCCGTCGCCGCACCACCACCGCCGACACCCGTCGCCAAGGCGAAGCCCGCGAGCCCGGCCAGGAACTTCACGATCCTGGGCATCTGTGCGGTCGCGCTGCTCGCCCTGTTCTGGGTGTCCCCGGAGTCGTTCCTCGGCCACTTCATGGTGTTCATGCTCAGCGTCGTCATCGGCTACTACGTCATCGGGAACGTGCACCACGCGTTGCACACCCCCCTGATGAGCGTCACGAACGCGATCTCAGGGATCATCGTGGTCGGTGCGCTGCTCCAGATCGGTACAGCGAACACCGGGATCGTCGTGAGCGTGCTCGCCTTCCTCGGCATCCTGCTCGCCAGCATCAACGTCTTCGGCGGCTTCACCGTGACCCAGCGGATGCTCGCCATGTTCAGGAGGGCCTGACCCCATGAGCTTGACCCTGCTCCAGGGCTCGTACATCATCGCCGGGCTCCTCTTCATCCTCGCCCTGGCCGGGCTCAGCAAGCACGAGTCCGCCAAGGCCGGCAACACGTACGGCATCATCGGCATGGGCATCGCCCTGGTCGTCACCGTGCTCGGCGCGGTCGTCGGGATCAACGCGGTGAACGCGGCCGGCGACCGTCCCGGCACCGGTCTCCCGGCGCTCGGCCTGATCCTCGTCGCGGTCGTCATCGGCGCAGCCATCGGCGTCTGGCGGGCCAAGAAGGTCGAGATGACCGGGATGCCCGAGCTCATCGCGATGCTGCACAGCTTCGTGGGTCTGGCCGCGGTCCTCGTCGGCTACAACTCGTACCTGTCCGCAGGTGGCGCCGACGACAAGGTTCACCTCGCCGAGGTCTTCATCGGCGTGTTCATCGGTGCGGTGACGTTCACCGGCTCGATCATCGCCTACCTCAAGCTCAGCGCCCGGATGAAGTCCGCCCCGCTCATGCTGCCGGCGCACAACTACGTCAACCTGGCGGCCGTCGTCGCGTTCCTCGGCCTCACCGTGTGGTTCGTCATGGCCCCGTCGATCTGGGTGCTCATCGTGATGACGGTCATCGCGCTGGCCCTCGGCCTGCACCTCGTCGCCTCTATCGGCGGCGGCGACATGCCGGTGGTCGTGAGCATGCTCAACTCGTACTCCGGGTGGGCGGCGGCCGCGGCGGGCTTCATGCTCAACAACGAC
>JACRAA010000451.1 GCA_016213595.1 Actinomycetota bacterium
CGTCGAGCAGACCGGGATCCCGGTCGTGACGACGCTGATGGCGCGCGGCATGTTCCCCGACGCGCACCCCCTGAACATGGGGATGCCCGGTATGCACGGCACGGTGGCCGCGGTCGGGGCCCTCCAGCGCTGCGACCTGTTCATCGCCATCGGGATGCGGTTCGACGACCGTGTGACCGGACAGCTGTCGACGTTCGCGCCGGACGCGAAGGTCATCCACTGCGACATCGACCCTGCGGAGATCGGGAAGAACCGCGAGGCGGACCTGCCCATCGTGGGCGATGCCAAGCTCATGATGGCCCAGCTGGCCCGGGAGCTCGAGAACGAGACGCTGAAGGACCTGGGACCCTGGACCTCGTTCCTGATGAGCCTCAAGGAGCGCTACCCGACCGACCCGGGCGACCCGACCGACGACTACCTGCAGCCTCAGGAGGTCATCAAGCGGATCGGCGAGCTGAGCGGGCCCGACACGATCTTCGCCACCGGCGTGGGCCAGCACCAGATGTGGGCCGCCCACTTCCTGCCGCACCAGAAGCCGCACACGTGGCTGACCTCCGGCGGTGCGGGGACGATGGGCTACTGCGTCCCCGCCGCGATGGGTGCCAAGGTCGGAAAGCCCGACGCGGTGGTGTGGGGGATCGACGGCGACGGGTGCTTCCAGATGACGAACCAGGAGCTCGTCACCTGCGCCCTCAACGACATCCCCATCAAGATCGCGATCATCAACAACGAGTCGCTGGGCATGGTGCGGCAGTGGCAGACGCTGTTCTACAACGGGCGCCACTCGAACACCGACCTGCACTCCTGGCGCATCCCCGACTTCGTCAAGCTGGCGGAGGCCATGGGGTGCGTGGGGCTGCGCGCCGAGACGCCCGCGGAGGTCGACATCGTGATCAAGCAGGCGCTGGAGATCAACGACCGCCCGGTCGTCATCTACTTCGTCGTCCACAAGGACGCGATGGTGTGGCCGATGGTCGCGGCCGGTACGTCGAACAGCGACATCAAGATCGCGAAGGACCTCGCCCCGGCGTGGGACGAGGAGGAGCTGTGAGCGCGTTCCACACGCTGTCGGTGCTGGTGCAGAACCAGCCCGGTGTGCTGGCGAGGATCTCGGGCCTGTTCGCGCGTCGTGGGTTCAACATCGAGTCGCTGGCCGTCGGCCCGACCGAGAACCACGAGCTCAGCCGCGTCACGCTCGTCATCGAGGTTGAGAACGACGCCGTCCTTGAGCAGATCACCAAGCAGCTCAACAAGCTCGTCGAGGTCATCCGCATCCTGGAGTTCGACCACGGCGAGGCCGTGCGACGGGAGCTCATCCTGGTCAAGGTCCGTGCCGACGGCCGTAACCGCAGCCAGGTGCTCGAGATCGCCGAGAGGTTCCGCGGCCGCGTCGTCGACGTGGCCCCCGACACGGTCGTCGTCGAGGCGACCGGCGGGTACGGCAAGATCCAGGCACTCCTGATGCTGTTGGAGCCGTACGGTATCCGTGAGCTGGTCCAGTCCGGTTCTGTGGCCCTCGGCCGTGGCACGCGTGCCATCACCGACCGCAGTCGCTACGACAAGACCCCGAAGTCCGAGCGCGCCTGACGCGTACGTCACACACCTGAGGAGAAAGTGCTTCACATGGCAGCAACGATGTTCTACGACGATGACGCCGACCTTTCGATCATCCAGAACAGGTCGGTGGCCGTCATCGGCTACGGGTCGCAGGGGCACGCTCACGCGCTGAGCCTGCGGGACTCCGGCGTCGACGTGCGGGTCGGTCTCAAGGAGGGTTCGCCGTCGCGGGCGAAGGCCGAAGCGGAGGGCCTGCGCGTGCTCTCGGTGGCGGAGGCGGTCGAGGAGGCCGACCTCGTCATGATCCTGGCCCCGGACCAGCACCAGCGGAAGCTGTACGCCGAGGAGATCGCCCCCCACCTCGTCGCCGGGGACGCGCTGTTCTTCGCGCACGGCTTCAACATCCGGTTCGGCTACATCACCCCGCCTGAGGGTGTCGACGTGTGCATGGTCGCCCCGAAGGGGCCGGGTCACCTCGTCCGTCGTGAGTACGCCGCCGGTCGCGGCGTGCCGGTCATCGTCGCCGTCGAGAAGGACGCCACGGGCAACGCCTGGCCGCTCGCCCTCTCGTACGCCAAGGGCATCGGCGGCCTGCGTGCAGGCGGCATCAAGACCACCTTCACCGAGGAGACCGAGACTGACCTGTTCGGCGAGCAGGCCGTTCTCTGCGGCGGCGCCTCGGCGCTCGTCCAGGCGGGCTTCGAGACGCTGACGGAGGCCGGCTACCAGCCTGAGGTGGCCTACTTCGAGTGCCTCCACGAGCTCAAGCTCATCGTCGACCTCATGTACGAGGGCGGTATCGCGAAGATGCGCTGGAGCATCTCCGACACCGCCGAGTTCGGCGACTACGTGTCCGGCCCGAGGATCATCGACGCGAGCGTGAAGGCGCGGATGAAGGACGTGCTGTCCGACATCCAGAGCGGCGCGTTCGCCAAGCACTTCATCGACGACCAGGACGCCGGCGCTCCCGAGTTCAAGGCGTTCCGCGCGGCCGCCGAGTCCCACCCCATCGAGGGCACTGGCCGGGAGCTCCGCAAGCTCATGAGCTGGGTCAAGACCGCTGACAGCGACTACACCGAGGGTACGGCCGCTCGCTGACCCTGGTCCTGCCCACTCGAGACGCCCGGTTCCTCTGTGGGGCCGGGCGTTTCCCTGCCCCAGTTGGCGGGTATCTGTCGTCTACACGACGAAAGGGAGAACCATGGGAATCGGCGCTGGCATTGCCCTGCTGGTCATCGGTGCGATCCTGAGCTTCGCCATTCGTGGCAGCGTGCCGGGTGTCGACCTCGTGATGGTGGGGTACATCTGCATGGCCGCAGGTGTCATTGCACTCGTCGTCGGCCTCGTCATGAACACCCAGGCGACGCGCACCAAGCACACCAACGTCGTGGAGCACCGCGACGACGACGTAGCCTGACACCTCAGATCGAGACCGGGTCCCTCCGCGGACCCGGTCTTGCCATGTCCGTACCCTTGACGTACCCCCTCCGGTCCGCCTCGTCCGCCCCTTGCGCCTCGAAAGGCCACGACACGCGCGGTCGGTACGGCGTGGCGGCGCACCAACTGACCTTTCGTCTGAGCAGCTTGCGTCACGCCTCCCCCTGACCGGACACGGGTGCGGCTAGTGCTGGTCGGCTGAGGATTCAGCCTGACTCCCGTGATCACGTGGTTACGACGAGCGCGGGGGTCGGCGTCAGATCTCGCTCCCGTGAACTGGTGGTTATCGGGGCTAAGATCGGGCTGAGAACCACGCGATCACGGGACTCGGCCTTTCGGGCGGCGTGCGCGCCTCCCATAACCACCTCGTCACGGGAGTCGCCGCCTCGGGGCCCCGGACACGTGACGCCCGCCTCACCATCCTGGAAGGGTGCCGCAGATAGGGACGGTTGCGGCTGGCCGAGGGCCATAGCGACTGGCCAGTCGTCCGACCTTCTGGCCCATTCTCCGGCCGCGTTCAGTCCTCCGCGTTGAGCATGAAGTTCGCTGCGTACGAGAGGTACGAGCGGAGCTCGGTGTTCTCGGGCTCCGGGAGGGCGACCTCGTCGCAGGCCGCCATCATGTGCGTCAGCCAGCGGTCGCGCTGAGCGGGGGTCACCGCGAAGGAGGCGTGGCGCATGCGCAGCCGGGGATGGCCGCGTTTCTCCGAGTACGTGTTGGGCCCCCCGAAGTACTGCTCGAGGAACATCCGGAGCCGCTCCTCCGCCGGCCCGAGGTCCTCCTCCGGGTACAGCGCCCGCAGCGGCTCGTCGACAGCGACGCCGCGGTAGAAGGCCGCAACCAGCCGTACGAACGTGTCGTGGCCGCCCATCCGCTCGTACGCGCTGGGCGCCTTCGGCCCCGGCTCGCCTCCCGACGAGGGGCGCAGCGGGATGCTCACCCCAGCGCTGCCACGATCGCGTCGCCGACCTCGGTCGTCGACCGTCTCGTACCGCCCGTCGCAGCGATGTCGGCCTCGACGGCGGTCTGGATGGCCGACGCCTCGTCGGTACGGCCCAGGTGCTCGAGCATCATCGCCACCGAGAGGATGGCGGCGCGCGGGTCCGCGATGCCCTTGCCGGCGATGTCAGGCGCGGAGCCGTGGACCGGCTCGAACATCGACGGGTACGTGACGTCCACGTTGATGTTGGCGCTCGCCGCGAGCCCGATGCCGCCGGTGACGGCAGCCGCCTCGTCGGTGAGGATGTCGCCGAACAGGTTGTCGGTGACGATGACGTCGAAGCGGTCCGGGTTCGTACAGAGCGCGATCGTCGCCGCGTCCACGTGCAGGTAGTCAGTCGTCACCGTCGGGAACTCGGCCGCGACCGACTGGAAAACGCGGTTCCACAGCCCGCCCGCGTTGACGAGGACGTTGTGCTTGTGGACGAGAGTGAGCTTCTGACGGCGAGCGGCGGCACGGGCGAACGCGTCCCGGACGACCCTCTCGACGCCCATCGCCGTGTTGATGCTGACCTCGGTCGCGATCTCGTTGGGCGTGCCCTGCCGGACGACGCCGCCGTTCCCGCAGTACAGCCCTTCGGTGCCCTCGCGGACGACGACGAAGTCGATCGTCCTGCCGTCGACGACGGCCGGGGCCAGGGGCGTCGGAACTCCGGGGTAGAGCTTCGAGGGACGCAGGTTCACGGCGTGGTCGAACGCGAACCGCAGCTTGAGGAGGAGCCCGCGCTCGAGCAGCCCGGACGGTACGGCCTTCGACCCCGGCGCCGCCCCAACAGCGCCCAGCAGGATGGCGTCGGCCTGCGCCAGGCTCGCGAGGTCGGCGTCCGTGAGCACCTCGCCCGTACGCTGCCAGTGGTCCGCGCCCAGGTCGTACATCTCGAAGCGGAACGCGTCCTCACCGGCCACGGCCTTGAGCACCTTGAGGCCCTCGGCGACCACCTCGGGACCGATGCCGTCGCCGCCAATCACTGCGATCGTCTGTGTCGTCACGAGCGGGGAGCCTACCGACTGGGCCATGAGGCGTGACCCGCCATCTCAGGACACGTCGACCCTGGTAGTTTCCGACCCATGAGCCTTGCGTTCCCCGTCGTCGACCATCCCTCGCCGGCCCTCGCTGCCGCCATCGAGGAGAGACTCGCCGACCCGGGGTTCGGGCGCTACTTCACCGACCACATGGCCCTCGCCACCTGGCACCAGGGGAGCGGCTGGGGTGAGGACTCGACGGGCCCGTACACGCCCTTCGCCGTCGACCCGGCCGGCGCTGTCCTCCACTACGCCCAGGAGGTCTTCGAGGGCCTCAAGGCCTACCGCCACAGCGACGGCTCGGTGTGGCTGTTCCGTCCCGAGATGAACGCCCGTCGGCTCATCCGGAGCGCTGAGCGGCTGGGGCTGCCGACACTTCCGGAGGAGGACTTCCTCACGTCCGTACGGAGCGTGGTGACCGCTGACCAGCGCTGGGTGCCGAACGGCGAGGGCGAGAAGAGCCTGTACCTGCGGCCGTTCATGTTCGCCGACGAGAACTTCCTCGGCGTGCGCTCTGCAGAGCGGGTGCGGTACGCCGTCATCGCGAGCCCGGTCGGACCGTACTTCCCCAGTGGGGTGAAGCCGGTCGACATCTGGGTCACCACGACGTACAGCCGGGCCGGTACGGGCGGAACGGGCGCTGCGAAGTGCGGCGGCAACTATGCCTCCAGCCTCGTCGCGCAGAAGGAGGCGTACGAGCACGGCTGCGGCCAGGTGCTGTTCACGGACGCCGCGACGCACACCTGGCTCGAGGAGCTGGGCGGCATGAACATCTTCCTGGTGACGGGGGAGGGCAAGCTCCTCACGCCGCCCACGTCCGGCACGATCCTGGACGGCATCACCCGGGACTCGATCCTCACCATCGCGCCGGAGCTCGGCCTCGGCGCCGAGGTGCGCCCGGTCGCTCTCGACGAGCTCGTCGACGGTGTGGCCTCCGGCAGGATCGTCGAGGCTTTCGCCTGCGGTACGGCCGCCGTGGTCACTCCCATCGGCCGCTTCCATCAGGAAGGCGCGGACCCACTGTTCCTGACCCAGCAGCAGGGAACGGCCACGATGGCGATCCGGAACCGCCTGCTCGACATCCAGTACGGCCGGGGCGACGACGCGTACGGATGGCGCCATCGCGTCTGCTGACCGGCCCTGAGACTCCGTCTCACGAAGCGGGAGTGGCTCGGTGGCCTGCGGCGGGGGCGCCACAATCGGGCCACCAACGCAGCGAGGCGCCAACCCCGCCCCGCCGCGCCCCCGAGCGGAAACGTAGGTTGAGATGAGCCCGGTGCACACCGTCCCCGAGAACTTCCAGGTCTTCGACACGACCCTGCGCGACGGGGCGCAGCAGGAGGGCCTGCGCCTCTCCGTCTCCGACAAGCTCCGGATCGCCTGCTTGCTCGACGAGCTCGGGGTGACGTTCATCGAGGGTGGCTGGCCGGGCGCGAACCCGAACGACACTGCGTTCTTCGCGGAGGCGGCGAAGAGCCTCACGCTGCAGCGCGCGACGCTCGTCGCGTTCGGCATGACCACCCGGGTGGGCATGAAGGCGTCCGAGGACCCGCTCGTCCAGGCCCTGGTCGACGCCCAGACCCCCGTCATCTGCATCGTCGCCAAGTCCCACGACCGTCACGTGACGGACGCCCTCCGGACCACCCTTGACGAGAACCTGCGCATGGTGAGCGACACGATCACGTACCTCAAGGCGCAGGGGAAGCGCGTCTTCGTCGACGCCGAGCACTTCTTCGACGGCTACCTCAGCAACCCGGAGTACGCCCTCGACGTCGTCCGTACGGCGGCCGAGGCGGGCGCGGAGGTCGTCATCCTGTGCGACACGAACGGCGGCATGCTGCCCAGTGCGATGGGCGAGGTCGTCAGCGCCGCGTCGGCGATCGGGGTCGACCTCGGCATCCACTGCCACAACGACACCGGGTGCGCGGTCGCGAACACGATCGCCGCGGTCGAGGCCGGCGCCATGCACGTACAGGGCACGATCAACGGCTACGGCGAACGCACGGGCAACGCCGACCTGGTGACGCTCATCGGCAACCTTCAGATCAAGCTCGGCTGGCCCCTGGTCGAGCCGAAGGCGCTGCACGAGCTGACCCGCATCTCCCATGCGATCGCGGAGATCGCCAACCAGTCGCCGCAGGCGCGCCAGCCGTACACGGGGACGTCGGCGTTCGCCCACAAGGCCGGTCTGCACGCCTCGGCCATCAAGGTCGACGAGATGCTGTACCAGCACGCTGACCCCACCGTGGTCGGCAACAACATGCGCATGCTGATCTCCGACATGGCGGGTCGCGCGAACATCCAGATCAAGGGCGAGCAGCTCGGCCACGACCTCTCCGACCGGAACACGGCCGCCAGGGTGACCGACCGGCTCAAGGACCGCGAGGCGCCGGGCTACTCGTACGAGGCGGCCGACGCGTCCTTCGACCTCCTGCTCCGCGAGGAGCTGGGCCAGCTCGAGCCTCCGTTCCACGTGGAGCAGTGGCGCGTCTTCTGCGACCAGACCGAGCTCAGCGAGGCGATCCTGCGCGTCTCGACGAACGGCGAGCCCTCCCGGCTGTTCGCCGGCGACGGCAACGGCCCCCTCAACGCCCTGGACATGGCGCTGCGGACCGCCCTGGAGCCGGCCTTCCCGGTCGCCTCGAGGTTCGAGCTCGTCGACTACCGCGTACGCATCCTCGACACCGGCCACGGGACGGACGCGATCGTACGGGTCCTCATCGACACCCGGCTGGACGGGCGAAGCTGGACGACGGTGGGCGTCGGCAGCAACGTCATCGAGGCGTCGTACGAGGCGCTGGTCGACGCGTACCTGTACGGGATCGCCGTCCTCTTCGCGCCCGTCGGCTGATCGCTCCTGTCAGCTGACCTTTCGGCGGTACCCTCGGCTTCATGGCCGACGGTCCTGCACAATGGCCGCTGCTCCCACGAGAGGGCGGGCCGAACCCGGCCGTGCCGCCTGGGGCGAGCAGGCAGGCCGCGGGGTACGGACCCGACGACCCGCTCCGGCTCACCGCCATGTGGTCCAGGGAGGTCCGACGCGGCCGGTGGCTGGTGCCGCCGTACGTGACCGTCGCCCCGGTCATGAGCAACATCCTGCTGGACCTGCGTGAGGCCGTCGCGGACGCGCCGACAGTCCGCCTCATCGTCGAGGGCATCGCCGGAAACGTCGTCCTGGTGATGCCGGAGGGCTGGGCCGTCGACACGGACCGGCTCAGGAAGGGCCTCGGCACCATCCGGAACCGGATCGGCCCGCTGGCCGTGCCTGGCTACCCAGTCGTCGTCGTGGGCGGGACGATCGGTCTCGGGACGTTCGTCGCGAGGCGGGAGCGGTTCTTCGAACGCTGGGGGCAGGGGCGCGGCGGTTCAGGGCAGGGGCCGCGCGAGCTGCTGCGCTGAGGACGACGCCTCGTATCGCCTAGGCTGCCGTCTGCAAGCCCTCGTGAAGGAGTTCCGCCTCATGCGCATCGCCCGGTACGTCGTCGGTGACCAGATCCAGTTCGGTACGGTCGAGCTGGCTGCTGACGGAGGTGAGCATCCCGACACCGTCGCGACGCTGACGTCGGACCCGCTCGCCGGACCGGTGACCTATACGGGTGA
>JACRAA010000053.1 GCA_016213595.1 Actinomycetota bacterium
ATCGCGCTCCACGGCGGCAGCGGCCTGACCGACGAGCAGTTCCAGGACTGCATCGCGCGGGGCTGTGCGAAGGTGAACATCTCCACTGCCCTGAAGGAGACCTTCATGCAGTCGAGCCTCGCCTACCTCAAGACTGCCGAAGCGGCGGGCAAGTGGGACCCGCCGAGCCTGTTCGCCCCGGTCTCGAAGGCTGTCCGGGAGATGACCATCTCGTACATCACCATCTTCGGCAGCGCAGGAAAGGCCTGAGCAATGCCCGCCCTGATCTTCGACTGCGACGGCGTGCTCGCTGACACCGAGCGCGACGGACACCTCCCTGCGTTCAACGCCGCCTTCGCCGAGTTCGGGCTGCCCATCAGCTGGGGGGACGCGAAGTACGCCGAACAGCTCAAGATCGGCGGCGGCAAGGAGCGCATCGCGAGCGAGTTCACCCCGGCGCTCGTCTCAGAGGCGGGCCTAAGCCCCGATCCCGAGGAGCAGGCGGCGCTCATCAAGCGAGTGCACGCCCGGAAGACGGAGCTGTTCACCGAGCGGGTGGAGGCCGGCATGCTTCCCGCACGCCCCGGCATCACCCGGCTCATCGGGGAGGCGCTCGACGCTGGCTGGACGGTGGCCGTGGCGTCCACCTCGGCCGAGAAGTCGGTACGGGCCGTGCTGCTGAACGCGATGGGCGAGCGATGGTACGAGCAGGTGCACGTCTTCGCCGGCGACATCGTCCCCCGCAAGAAGCCGGCCCCGGACATCTACCTCAAGGTGCTCGCCGACCTCGCCCTCGACCCCGCGGACTGCGTCGTCGTCGAGGACAGCGGGATCGGCGTCGACGCCGCGGCGAGCGCAGGCCTGACCGTCCTTGTCACCGTGAGCAGCTACACGGCGGCCGACGACTTCTCCCGCGCGGCGGTCGTCCTGCCGAGCCTCGGCGACCCCGGCCGTCCGTTCGCCGGGAGCCCGCTCCGCAAGCCGCCCACGTTCGCGGAGCAGGGCTTCGTCTCCCTGTCCGACATCGCCCAGCTCATCCACCACTAGGAGAAACACATGACGGGAACCCTCAAAGACGTCGAGTTCGTCATGTCGACCGTCACCCAGACCATCCTCGACAACGAGACGTACTTCGGGGAGCTGGACGCTGTGGTCGGCGACGGCGACTTCGGCTACTCGCTGGCGCGCGGCTTCGAGATCGTGAAGGAGGACTGGCAGAACATCGACCGTTCGGACCCCGGGACGTTCCTCATCAAGATCGCCGGCGCGGTGTCCGCGCGCATCGGCGGGACGTCCGGCCCGATCTGGGGCACGGCCATGCTGCGGGCCGGGACGCAGCTGCGGGGCAAGGACGAGTTCGACCACGAGGACGTGGTCAGGGCCTTGAGGGCAGCGGTCGAGGGCATCAAGGCCCGGGGCAAGGCCGAGCTCGGCGAGAAGACGCTGATGGACTCTCTGGTCCCGGCGATCGACACGCTCGAGGCCCAGTCGGCCGCGGGTAAGACGCCCGCCGAGGTCGTACGCGCGATGGCGACGACCGCACGCGAGGCGGCCGACAACACCAAGACGATGCAGGCCCGGCGGGGCAGGGCCTCGTACACCGGGGAGCGCAGCATCGGGTCCGTCGACGCCGGCGCCATGGCGGTCGCCGTACTGCTCGAGAAGCTTGCCGACGACTGGCCCCAGTGACCACCACGCCACACACCAACCACCAAGGAGAACCTCAATGAAGAAGTTCGTCAACGACCCCAAGCAGTTCGTCCCCGAGATGCTCAAGGGCATCGCCGCCGCGAACCCCGACACGATCAAGTACGTGCCGGAGTACAACCTGATCATGCGGGCCGACGCCCCCAACAACGACAAGGTCAGCATCGTCCAGGGCTCCGGCTCCGGACACGAGCCTGCCCACGTCATGGTGGTCGGTCCGGGCATGCTCGACGCCGCCTGCCCGGGTGACGTGTTCGCTGCGCCGCCGTCCGACTACGTGTACCAGACGGCCAAGCTGCTGGCCTCCGACAAGGGCGTCCTGCTGCTGGTCAACAACTACACGGGCGACCGGATGGCGTTCGAGATGGCCCAGGAGCTCGCCGAGGCGGACGGGCTCAAGGTGACGACCCTGTTCATCGACGACGACGTCGCGGTCAAGGACTCCACGTGGACCGTCGGCCGCCGCGGCGTAGCCGGCAACTTCTTCGTGATGAAGGCCTGCGGGGCCAAGGCCGAGGAGGGCGCGGAGCTCGAGGAGGTCGTACGGGTCGGCGAGAAGGTCAACTCCGTGACCCGGACCATGGGCATCGCGCTCAGCGCCTGCACGCCGCCGGCCAAGGGTGCGCCGCTGTTCGACCTCGGTGACGACGAGATCGAGGTCGGGGTCGGCATCCACGGCGAGCCGGGACGCCGCCGCGCGAAGATCGTCTCGGCAACCGAGATCGTCGACATCCTGCTCGACGCCGTCGTGCCGGACCTGCCGTACGAGTCGGGCGACCGGGTGGCCCTGATGATCAACGGCCTGGGCGGTACGCCGATCAGCGAGCTGTACCTGCTGTACGGCATCGCGGCGGAGAAGCTCGCAGCCAAGGGCATCAGCGTGGCCCGCAGCTACGTCGGCGAGTACTGCACGTCGCTGGAGATGGCAGGCGCCTCGTTGACGCTCGTCAGGCTCGACGACGAGATCGAGACCCTGCTGGCCGCGCCGGCGAGCGTCGTCAACAGGATCTTCTGAGCCGTAGGGACTGCCGCCCGGTGCCGGACCCGTCCCCGGCACCGGGCGCTTCCGCGCTCAGCCGCGCGCCGTTCGGGCGTCCAGTGTCGCGCCGTCAGGGATGTGGCCACCGCCCTCGCCGAGAGTGACGTCGCCGACCACCTTCACGCCGGTACCGAACGTCCAGTCGCCGGTCACGGCCAGCGAGGTGGCCTCTCGAAGCCGAAGGGGCGCGGGCATGCGGGCCTCGAGCCCGCCGATCGTCCGGTACGCGCTCGACAGGCTGACAACGGGCAGCCGCTCCACCGTGGGCCGGGGCACCTCGTCGTCGCCCCACTCGTACAGGTCGCTGCGCAGCAGCACGAGCTCGTTCGTCGTCTTCACGGGAAGGAAACGGCTCCGCGGGACGACGATGGCGGTCGCCCCCTCGAAGACCTCGATCGCCGCGCCCATCGCCGACTCGATCTGTACGACGGCAGGGGTGGACGGGTCCTTCGGGTCGACCGTCTTCGTGTTGCGGATGATCGGCAGCCCCAGCACGCCCCCACGTTGCGTCAGCACCTCCCGCAGGACCTGCAGGTCGAACCACAGGTTGTTGGTCGAGGCGTACGGATGGACGGAGGCGTCCGTGAAGTACTGCATGTCGTCGGGCGTCGTCTGCGCCGACTCGCGAAGGATCAGGCGGCCGTCCGAGCGCCGGCGCGCAAGGTGCCCGCCCTTGACGTCCATGGGTGTGCGAGGGGTGATCTCGGCGGCGAACGGCGCCTCGCTCCGGGCGAACCAGCCTGCGAGCACCGGGCTGGGCGAGTCGCCGAGGTTGTCGGAGTTCGACACGTTGGCGTAGCGGAAGCCCGAGGCGAGCAGCGCGTCCAGGACACCCGAGTCGAGCAGCGTGGGGTAGATGTCGCCGTGACCGGGCGGGCACCATTCCAGGCGAGGGTCAGCAGGCCATTCCACCGGGGTCAGGTCGTCGGCGCGCAGCTTCGGCTCCTGCGACTGGACCATGTCGAGCGGCAGGCCGGCCACGGGCAGCTCGGGATAGGCGCGGAGAGCGGCGAGGCAGTCGTCCCGGGTGTTGAACGAGTGGAGGAACAGCAGCGGCAGCGGGACGCCGTACGTGGCGCGGGCCGCCAGCACCTGCCGGGCGATGAGGTCGAGGAACGTCAGCCCGTCCCGCACGGGCAGGAGCGTCTTCGCCGCACTCAGCCCCATCGATGTGCCGAGCCCGCCATTGAGCCGGATCATCACCGTACGGGCGAACGCCTCGACGTCCTCGGCGGTCGGCGCCCTGTCCTCGTACTGGGCGACATCACCGATCGGCATGATCGAGCCCTCGCTCACGAGCCCCGTCGTGCCCGCGACGAGCTGGCAGTAGTAGTCGGCGAAGATCGCGACCGCGGTGTCCGTCACCCCCGCCGCACGCATCTTCTCGGTGGCCAGGGCGAGTCCGTCCGTCATGGCTCGACTCTAGTTGTGACGCGATTCGCCCAGTGGACGGTCCAGGGGTGGCGAAACCGGGCCTGCCCACCGTCTGCTGCGCAAATCGCGCCCTCGGGGATGGGCGCGAGCCTGGGCCCGTACAGTGACGACAACGAGAGCGAAGGGGCCCGATGAGCACTGTCACCGACCAGTTCCGCAGGGTCTTCGGCGAGGACCCCGAAGGCGTGTGGGAGGCGCCGGGCCGCGTCAACCTCATCGGCGAGCACACCGACTACAACAACGGCCTCGTCCTGCCGATCGCGTTGCCCCAGCGCACGTACGCGGCCGCGCGGCGGCGTGTCGACGGGACGCTGCGGCTCAGCTCGACCTCCGGCGGTGAGGTCGAGATCGCGCTCCACGACATCGCACCTGGGGTTCCTGACGGCTGGGGGCGGTACGCCGCGGGCGTGCTGTGGGCGCTGCGCGAGGCGGGCCACCTCGTGGGCGGGCTGGACATCGCGATCGACTCGACCGTACCGATCGGGTCGGGCCTGTCGAGCTCCGCAGCGCTCGAGGGCGCCGTCGCCGCCGCAGCCAGCGACCTGTTCGGCCTGGGCCTGCTCGCCGACGACAGCACACGGACCACGCTCGCCGCCCTCTGCCAGAAGGCGGAGAACGTCATCGCGCAGGCCCCCACCGGCGGCATGGACCAGGCGGCCAGCCTCCGCTGCACCGAGGGCCACGCGATCCTGCTCGACTGCCGCAACGGGCACGTGTCGCAGATCCCGTTCGAGCTGCGGAGCCACGGGCTCGTGCTCCTCGTCATCGACACCAAGGCCCAGCATGCGAACAGCGACGGCCAGTACGGGAGGCGGCGTGCCGCCTGCGAGCGCGCGGCCGCAGAGCTCGGCGTAACCAGCCTTCGCGACGTCCCGTACTCCCACCTGGCCCAAGCGCTCCACAAGCTCGAGCACGACCACGAGCTCTTCGCGCGCGTCCAGCACGTGGTGTCCGAGATCCAGCGCGTCCGCGACACCGTCGAGGCGCTCGAGGCCGGTGAGCTCGCGGAGGTCGGGCTCCTGTTCACCTCATCGCACCTGTCGCTGCGCGACGACTTCGACGTCTCCTGCGACGAGCTGGACGTCGCCGTGGACAGCGCCATCGGCGCCGGCGCGCTGGGCGCACGGATGACCGGGGGCGGCTTCGGCGGCTCTGCCATCGCCCTCGTCCCCGAGCGCCTCGCCTACGACGTCGAGCGGGCGGTCACGAACGCGTACCAGCGCCGTGGCTTCACGAAGCCTGCGTTCTTCCGTGCGACGCCCGCAGGCGGTGCCCGCCGCACGGAGTGACCCGGCGCCTTCGCAGCGCGCGGGGCTATCGGCGGCCCGGCTCCCTATCGCTGGCCCAGCTCGGCGAGCGCATCGGAGAGCGCTTGGCCGACCGCGGCGAGGTCCGTACGGCCGGCTGAAGCCGTGCGGGTCGCGAGGAACAGGTCGCGGACGTCGTCGCCGGGCAGCGCCAGCAGGCGTACGGGCGGCGGCTGACCCGCCCACACGAGGTCGGGCAGCATCCCAACGGCATGGCTGGCCGCGACCAGGCGGACATGGCTCGTGAGGTCCGCCAGCTCGTACCGGACGTCCGGTTCGAAGCCGGCGGCCCGGCACTGCTGCACGGCCCACTGCCGCGCCGCGGTGCCGGCGGGCTCCAGAACCCACGCCCGGTCGCTCAGGTCGGCCAGCCCACCCGCGGTGTCGTCGCGGGACAGTGCCAGTCGGATCGGGTCGGCGCCCAGCGGCCGCCGCTCGATCCCGTCGGCATGGGCGCGCGTGTGGCCCGGGTACTGCTCGGCGACGACAAGGTCGAACCTACGGGCGGTGAGCTCGAAGAGGCCCTCCTCCGGAGGTACCTGCGCAACCTCCACCCGCAGCCCCGGCTCCCGCTGGGCCAGCAACGTGAGCGCGCGCGGAACGATCGCCTGCGCGACGGACTGGATGACAGCAAGGCGCACGGTGGCGAGACCGGGCCGTACGGTGGCGAGCTCGGCACGCACGGACTCCTCGAGCGCGAGCACACGGCCCGCGTGCGCCGCCAGTGCCTGACCGGCCGGCGTGAGGCGGAGCCGGCGCCCGTCGGGCTCCAGCAACGGCACCCCGGCCTCCCGCTCCAGGACCGAGAGCTGCGACGAGATCGTCGACGGGCTGTACGACAGGGCCTGGGCCACGGCCGCCAGGGTCCCCCGCAATGACAGCTCATGAAGCAGGCGCAGGCGCCTCAGCTCGTACACCGGCAGCTCCTCGTCCATCAACTGTTCGCCTCAACCACTGTTCGCCTCAACGACTGTTCGCATCAGCGACTGTTCGTTGAGTACGAAGGTTGCTCGTCACAAATGCTCGCTTTTCTCGAACGGTACTGAGGACGAGACTGGGAGCAGTCGTCGACGGAAGGCATCGCCATGACCACACACGCCGAGCGGACCGCTCCCTACATCCCGGCACACGACGAGATCGCAGGCCTGGCGGACGCCGCCGTCGAGCAGGTCCGGGTATGGCTGGCAGCCAGTCGCGAGATCGAGCCGGACTCCTCGGCGAAGCTCCTGGCGGACGTCCTGCGTGACCCGAACGGCCTCGAGTTCACGGTCGGCTTCGTCGACCGGGTCGTCCGCCCCGAGGACCTCCACGTCGCCGGTCGGGCGCTGCGCGAGCTCTCTCCGCTGATGCCCCGCTTCCTGCCCCTGCCGATGCGCGCGCTGTTCCGCGTCGGGGCCGCCCTGGGACCCGTGACGCCACGGCTCGTCGTACCGGCCGCACGCCGCGTGCTGCGCCACCTCGTCCGTCACCTCATCATCGACGCGAGCAACAGCCGTCTCGGCGCGGCGATCGCGAAGCTCAGGAGCGACGGCTCGGTCCAGCTCAACATCAACCTCCTCGGTGAGGCGATCCTCGGCGAGGGCGAGGCCGCGCATCGGCTCGCCGGCACCCGCGACCTCATCGCCCGGGACGACGTCGACTACGTGTCCGTCAAGGTGTCGAGCGTCGTCGCACCCCACACCCCGTGGGCGTTAGACGAAGCGGTGGCCGACGCCGTCGACGCCCTGGCACCCCTGTACGAGCTCGCCGCGAGCACGACACCGGCCACGTTCATCAACCTCGACATGGAGGAGTACAAGGACCTCGACCTCACGATCGCCGTCTTCACGAGGCTGCTCGAGCGTCCCCAGCTCCACACCTACTCGGCCGGGATCGTGCTCCAGGCCTACCTGCCCGACGCCCTCGGCGCGATGACCCACCTCCAGCAGTGGGCCGCGGAGCGGGTGGCCGCCGGCGGCGCGCCCATCAAGGTGCGCGTCGTCAAGGGCGCCAACCTGCCGATGGAGACCGTCGACGCCGAGCTCCACGGCTGGCCGCTCGCGACCTGGGAGTCGAAGAAGGCCACCGACGCCTCGTACAAGGCCGTCCTCGACTACGCGCTGCGCGCCGAGCACACCGGAGCCGTACGGGTGGGCGTCGCCGGGCACAACCTCTTCGACGTGGCGCTGGCCATGCTGCTCGCCCGGCAGAGGGGCGTCACCGACGCGGTCGACGTGGAGATGTTGCTCGGCATGGCCTCTGCCCAGGCGGAGGTCGTGCGCCGGGACGCCGGGTCGATGCTGCTCTACACGCCGGTCGTCCACCCGGACGAGTTCGACGTCGCGATCGCCTACCTCATCCGCCGTCTCGAGGAGGGGGCGTCGAGCGAGAACTTCATGTCCGCGGTCTTCGACCTCGACGACCCCGCGATGTTCGCCCGGGAGCGTGACCGGTTCCTCGCCTCGGTCGCGGAGATGCCGATGACGGTGCCTAGGGCGAACCGGGTCGAGGACCGGACGCAGCCGCCGCCCCCGGTCCCGGCCGAGCTCCAGCCCGTGCATCGCCCTTTCGAGAACACTCCCGACAGCGATCCGGCGATCGCGGCGAACCGGGCCTGGGCCGACGCGATCCGCGCGCGGATGCAGGCCTCGACCCTGGGGACGGCGATCACGCACGTGGCCTCCCCGGACGAGCTGGATGCCCTGGTCGCTCGTACGGTCGAGGCCGGCGCCGGCTGGCGCGAGCTGGCCGTGGACGAGCGGGCGCGGATCCTCCACGCCGCAGGAGACGCCCTCGAGGCACACCGTGCCGACCTGCTGGAGATCATGGGGGCCGAGTGCGGCAAGGTGCTCGAGCAGGGGGACCCCGAGGTCTCGGAGGCGATCGACTTCGCCCACTACTACGCCGTGTCCGCACAGGCGCTCCATCACGTGCCGGGAGCGCGGCCTGAGCCCGTGAGCCTCACAGTCGTCACCCCGCCCTGGAACTTCCCCGTGGCCATCCCGGCAGGCTCGACGCTGGCTGCCCTCGCCGCCGGCTCGCCGGTGATCATCAAGCCTGCCCACCCGTCGAGGCGCAGCGCCCAGGTCATGGTCGAGGCGCTGTGGGAGGCGGGCGTACCGAGGGACGTCCTCGCCTGCGTCCAGCTCGACGAGCACTCCCTCGGCGAACGTCTCATCAGCGACGCCAGGGTCGAGCGCGTGATCCTCACCGGGTCGTACGAGACCGCCGAACTGTTCCGCTCGTTCCGTCCCGCGCTGCCGCTGCTGGCGGAGACCAGCGGCAAGAACGCGATCATCGTCACCCCGAGCGCGGACCTGGACCTCGCCGCCAAGGACGTCGTGTACTCGGCCTTCGGCCACGCGGGCCAGAAGTGCTCCGCCGCCTCGCTCGTCGTCCTCGTCGGCTCGGTGGCCACCTCGGAGCGCTTCCGCCGCCAGCTCGTCGACGCGGTGAGCGCGTACACCGTCGGGATGCCCTGGGAGGCCTCGTCACGCATCGGCCCCCTCATCGGGCCCGCCGACGGCAAGCTGCTCCGCGCGCTGACGAGCGTCGAGCCCGGACAGTCCTGGCTGGTCGAGCCGAAGCGCCTCGACGAGGCCGGGACGCTGTGGCGACCCGGTATCCGGCTCGGCGTACAGCCCGGCTCCGAGTACCACCTCGTCGAGTACTTCGGCCCGGTCCTCGGCGTCATGACCGCCGACACCCTCGATGAGGCGATCGACCTCGTCAACCAGGTCTCGTTCGGCTTGACGAGCGGCCTGCACTCGCTCGACGACGCGGAGATCCAGCAGTGGCTTGGCCTCATCGAGGCGGGGAACCTGTACGTCAACCGGGGCACGACCGGGGCGATCGTGCAGCTGCAGCCGTTCGGCGGGTGGAAGCGGTCCGTGGTCGGTGCCGGGTGGAAGGCCGGGGGCCCCAGCTACCTGTACGGGCTGACCCGTTGGGTCGATGACCCTGCCACCGCGGCTGTCTCCTCGGCCAGCGCCTCCGACCCGCTCAGCGCCGGCGCCTTGGCGGCCGCGGAGCATGCAGGCGCCGGCCCCGAGGACGTCGCCTGGCTGCGGAACGCACTCGCGACCGATGCGGCCGTGTGGGCGCAGGAACTCGGGGTGGTACGGGACGTGAGCGGGCTGGTCCGGGAGCAGAACGCGTTCCGCTACCAGGCCGTGCCCGTCACCCTACGGTTCGAGAGCGCACGTGTCGTCGAGCTCCTCCGCGTCGTCGCCGCCGGCTGGCGGGCCGGTTCCCGGGTCTCCGTGAGCGCCCGGCGGTACGAGGACGGCCTGGAGAGGTACCTGGGCAGCGCGGGGGTCACGTGGTGGGCCGAGGACGACGCGCAGTGGGCGCTCCGGGTGGCG
>JACRAA010000446.1 GCA_016213595.1 Actinomycetota bacterium
CGCTCCACGTCGTAGGTGAGGTGGTGCACCAGCCCGAGCGGAGTCCAGCCCGATGGCACGTGGGACGTACGCCGCGCCTCCGGCGGCATCGCCTCCACCTGTTGCACGACGTGGCGTCGGGTGCTCTCGAGCCAGCCGATGAGCTCGTCGCGGGTGGTGTCGTCGTCGGTCATCACACGAGCACACCACGAGACGCCCTTGCTTGCATCCGTCGGGCAGGCCGGACGGGTCAGATGGCGCGCTGCATCCTCAGCGAGAAGGCCTCCGGCGGATCGTCCGCGGGGTCGAACGGCACCTTGTCGTGGACGACGAAGCCCCGAGCGAGGTAGAAGGGGATGCCGAGCCGGTTCCCGTCGGTCACCGAGACCCACTGCTCCGATGCGCCCGCCGCCTTCTGCTGCTGGGTGACGAACTCGAGGAGCGTCGTCCCGATCCCGCGACCCCGGACCGTGAGGTCGAGGTAGAGGACGTGGAGGTTGCCGACGACGCGGTCCGTGACGCCGCCACCCGCAGCCCCCAGGATGCGTCCCTCCCCGGTTGCGGCGACCACGTAGCCCTGCCACTGCGGCGCCTCCCCGGCCGACGCGATCTCATCGCGCACGCGCGACACGTCGTAGTACCGGGCTGCCTGACGCTCCACGGTCGCCGCCGACAGCAGTCCGACCGACGACGCCGCGAAGCCCTCTCGGCACACACGAGCGACGTCGCCGGCGTCCTCCACGCGCGCCAGGCGGACCTCGTACGCCGGTGCTTCGGTGGGCTCCGTCATCTGGCCAAGCATAGGAATGCGGGCAGCCCTGCACTGGTCGCGTCGTCGGGGTCCGTGGACCGCCTGGTGCAACCGGGTGAGGGAGCAGGTCGCCCGGATTCAGTCGAGGACGGGTGGGCGGTCCGGCCACACAGCGGCGTGAGCACCTGATCCGCCTCGGCGGAGGTCCGCGTAGCGCAGAAGCTCGGGGACGATGCCCGCATTGCCCATGGCCCAGCCCGGTTCCGAGTCGAGGTCGGGGGTCGGCCGCCGGTGCTCGACGTTCGAGCACCTGGCCCCTTGCGCATCGACAGTGGCTCGCGCAGCCAGGTCGTCGAAGAGCACGTCGGCGAACTCGAACGCTTCCCCTTGTGAGGCGATGCGATCGCACCCCAGCGCGAGCACGCCTGCGGTCCCACAGCATCGTCCGCTGTTGTCCCAGAAGCCGGGCCTTGTCCGCCGCGGCAGTCCTGAGCTCGTGATCGTGTGCCAGCACCGGTCAGCGAGGTTGCGCCACCGAGGCTCGCCCGTGACGTCTCCGAGCAGGCGGAGAACCTGCGCGTCGCCGGCTGGTCCGTTGCACCACCCCAGGCTGAAGCGCTCGATCAGCTCGGGCCGGTGCTGCGGGTCCGAGTGAGGCACCAGGAAACCTGCGTCGTCTGCCTCGTTGCGGGCCACCACGTCCTCGGCGCCCGCCACGGCGAGCTCGAGCAGATCCTCACGACCCACCGCGCGGCCCACGGCGGTCAGCGCAAGGACGATGCCCAGCGTGCCGTGCGCGACATGGTGCGACCGGGGTGGTGTGGGACGGACCGCCCAGTTCACGCCGTGCGCCGTGCGTGTCCACGTCGTCAGGTACGGGGCGACCGCCCGGAGCGCGAGCTCCTCGTCACCGACGTGGAGTGCCCCCATGCCGATGCCTGCGTTGCCAGCGAGGAGCTCGAACATGTCACCCCAACGACCGTCTCGCTCACGCATGCGGACATGGTCGAGTGCCCTCCGGGCGTCTGCGGGTCGACCCAGCCTGTGGAGCGCGTACGCCGTGCCTGTGAGGCCGAAGTAGAGCGAGGAGCCCTCGAGCTCCTCGACGTCGTCGACCAGCCTCTCGATGCCGCGCTCGAGGAAGGTATCGGTGTCGGGCATGTCGAAGCGGGCACGGGCCGCGTGGATCGCCAGGAGGATCCCGGCGCGGCCTGAGTAGAGCGACCCACCCAGGTCGTGGTCGCCACCGTCGGCGGCAAGCATCCAGAGCACGGCGGATCGCGCCAGCTCATCGGCCGCCTCCGCCCGAGGTTCGCCTCCCCAGTGCCCCATGACCCGACCGTAGCGAGTGTGAGCGGTCGGCCAGACGTGCCTGTGGCCCGATCACCGTTGGGTGTCGGGCTGTGGGGCGGTCAGGTTCGTCGGAGTGGCCGCGTTGACGACGGCGGTGGTGCCGGACGCGGGATGCGTGGGTCGGTGGTGACCCGGATGCCGGTGGGCAAGGTCCACTCGTAGGACCCGTCGTCGAGTCGTCGGTAGGTGAAGTCGCCGAAGGTCTTGGCGCGGTGGTGCTTCCGGCACAGTGGGGCGAGGTTCGCGAGGCTGGTCTGGCCGGGTGGTCCACCGTCATCGACGGGGACGTAAGGGTCGATGTGGTCGAGGTCGCAGGCCTCGGACGGCCGGCCGCAGCGTGGGTAGACACAGGTGGGGTCGCGGAACCGGACCGCTGCGGCCATCTGCGCGGGTGGGTCGTGCCGGTCGACGGGCGGGTGGGCGGCGGGGTCGAGGTCGACGACGGGCTTGATCGTCACCGTGCCGGCGGTCAGGAGCCACGACCGGAGCCGTCCGACCAGGACCGGGCCGAGCTTCGGTGAGTGCGCAACGCCAGCACGGTCGCCGGAGTGGTCGAGGAGGTGTCGGTCGGTGACGTGGAAGACCAGCACGACCTCACCACCAGACCCCTCCGCGGGCCGGCGGAACGGGTTGGCTCGCTCGTGTGCAAGGTCTTCTGCCACACACACCGCAGGGTCGTCGTCGGGGTCGACCGGCCGGGCGGAGTCCGCGACGTCTGCGGCTGCCAAGAGGTCGAGCGCGGCCTGCGGGTCGGCGAGGAGCCCGACGGCGTGCGCACGTCGTACGTCCAAGCTCCCGGGGTGTCCCAGCGTCCCGCTGGTCGCGGCCATCACCGAAACGGTGTGGTCGAACGCCAAGGTGTCGGCCTCGTCGAGGACCATGAACACCTCGCCCGTGCCCGGCGCTCCCCGGTCGTAGCGGACCTCGACCTTGCGGGTCTCCAGGGCGGCGTCGTGGTCGGCGATCGCCCGGTCGGGATCGGCGTACAGCCGCGCCTCGTGCACCAGCGCGCCGACGCGGTGCGGGTTCAACCGCCGTGGCTGCCACACCAGCAACCGGTCCGCGTGCGCCGCCGCGTCGACCGACAGGTCGCGGGACTGACGGGCCGCCTCCCGGCCCGTGTGCACCGGCACCCGCTGGGAGCGGACCAGCGCCCACAACCGCGGCAAGCGGTGGGCGAGGTCGAGCACATCGCCGAGCAGCGCGAGCGTCGCCTCGTGGGACAGGTCGAGTGCGGCAGCGAGCTCGTACACACAGAACTCCGCCACCAATGGCGCACCCGTGCCGGCGATGGGGACCGCCTTCTCCCCGAACAGAGCCGCCGCATAGGTCCCGGGCGTCGAGATCGAGTCGGAGCGCCAGCCCGCCGCCTCGTCCTGCGTGGTCACGACGTGGGCGTGCGCCCACGTCAGCACCGAGTCCAGCACCTCGACCTCCGCACGCCGCCGCGCGGCCAGGGCCGCGGTCGCGCGCTCCAGCACCCGGCTGGTGCTGGGAGCTTCGAGGGTGGTGGTGGACATGCATCCATTCTTCCAGAGCCCACCGACACCCTGACCTGCGAAGACAGATCTGTGGAGAAGTATTTTCGAACAGGGTGACGACCGCGAGCAACGGTCTCGGTACGTCTCGCTCGCCTACTCGACCAACGACAGATCACTCGCACCTCGACCGGCGGCGGGGTCCGAGGGCGGGATCACACTGCCACGTCCGAAAATGGCAGGACGTCTGTCGTACCCCCGACGGAGAATGACCGGCGATGCTCACCGCCCTCAAGAACTACGCCGCTCCCCCGTCCTCGCTGGCCGGACGCCTCTCGCTGCAGTCGCTGATCTTCGCGTCCGGCGACGGCACCTTCCTTGCCGGCTCGGCGGTGTTCTTCACCCTCGTCGTCGGCCTGTCGCTCGGCCAGATCGGCATCGGCCTCACCGTCGCCGCGATCGCGAGCTTCGTGGTGGCGGTCCCCATGGGCAAGCTGGTCGACCACTTCGGCCCCAAGAGGATGTGGGCGTTGAGCGCCGTCATCCAGGGCTCGCTGTTCGTCGCCTGGCCGTTCATCGAGAGCTTCCCGCAGTACGTCGCTCTGGCTGTGGCCATGGAGGTCGTGGGCACCCTGGGCGGGACGGCGCACGGGGCGTACGTCATCGACGTCCTGCCTGCGTCGGAGCGCGTCGAGTCGCGGGCGTACATGTACTCCGCGCTCAACGTCGGCTTCAGCCTCGGCGCCCTGATCGGCCATGGGCGATCGCTTTCGGCACCGATGTCGTGCGGTGGGCGCCCGTGCTGAGCGCAGCGCTGTTCGTGGCCAACAGCGTCGCGATCCTCCGGTTGCCCGACGCCAGCCACGACGTCCGCAGCAGCGAGCCGCGCGCCAAGCCGGAAGGCATCCCTGCGATCCGCAACCGGGCCTGGATCGCGGTCACGGCCTTCACCGGCGTGATGTGGACCAACCAGGTGCTGCTGCACACCGTGATCCCGGTGTGGCTGGTGACGGAGACCGACGCCCCCGAGGTGCTGGTCGCGATCCTCTTCGGCACCAACACGGTCATGTGCATCGTGCTCCCGCGGCTCGCCTCGCGCGGCATCCGCGACATCGGCACCGCCCTGCGGGCCGTGCGGCTCTCCACCCTGTTCTTCGTGCTGACGTGCCTGATCACCCTGGCGACGCACGAGACCACGGGGTGGGTGACGATCTTCATGTTCTTCCTGGGCCACGTCGTCCTCACCTGGGCCGAGCTCTTCCTCTCCGCGTCCGGCTGGACCCTCGAGGCCGAGCTCATGGACCCGCGCCGTCGTGGCGACTACCAGGGCGTCTCGGAGCTCGGCGGCACCCTGGGCCGGTTCTGGGCACCGGCCGTCTACGGCTTCCTCGCGATGGAGTGGGGCGCCTTCGGGTGGCTCACCATCGCGGCGATCGTCACGGCCGGCGCGGCGGGGCTGCACGTCTCGGCCCGCTCCGGTC